>DATIRX010000638.1:0-7773 GCA_035469225.1 Bryobacteraceae bacterium | reverse complement strand
GCGGGTCCTGGCGAAGGCCGAAAAGAGCTGCCTGATCGCCAATTCCATGGTGACGCAAATTCGGGTAGATCCTACGTTTGTTGAGAAAACGGCCCTGGCGGCGTGAGGAGGATGGCATAATACGCACGTGATTGAGATCCCCGCGAAGGCGCAGCCGCGGCGCGCTCCCCTGGAGTCGTTCTTCCGGCCCCGCAACATCGCTGTGATCGGCGCGACGGAGGCGCCTCACAGCGTGGGGCTCGCGATCCTGTCGAATCTGCGGAAGAGTTTTGGGGGCGGCCTGTACCCTGTCAACCCGAAACATGCGCAGGTGTCCGGCCTGGCCTGCTACCCGCGCATCGCCGACATCCCGGAACATGTGGATCTGGCCGTGATCGTGACGCCGGCGCGAACCGTTCCGGGCGTCATTCGCGAGTGCGCGGCAGCAGGCGTCGAAGCCGCCATCATCATTTCCGCGGGATTTCGGGAGATCGGCGAGGCCGGGGCGGCGCTCGAGCGCGAAATCCTGGCGGATGCGCGGCGCGGCAAAATGCGGCTCCTGGGGCCGAATTGCCTGGGGCTGATGAGCCCGCACAGCGGCCTGAACGCAACGTTCGCGGGAACCATGGCCCGGTCGGGTCATGTGGCGTTTATCAGTCAAAGCGGCGCGCTCTGCACGGCGATCCTCGACTGGAGCCAGCGGGAGATGGTCGGATTCAGCGCGTTTGTCTCGGTTGGCTCCATGCTCGATGTGGGCTGGGGCGACTTGATTCAGTTTCTGGGAGACGATCCCAACACGCGCAGCATCGTCATCTACATGGAATCGGTGGGGGACGCCCGGTCTTTCCTATCGTCGGCGCGGGAAGTGGCGCTCACCAAGCCGATCATCGTGATCAAGCCGGGCCGAACGCAGGCTGCGTCCAAGGCTGCTGCTTCGCACACCGGGGCACTGACGGGCCAGGATGAGGTACTCGACGCAGCATTCCGGCGATGCGGCGTGCTGCGCGTGGACACCATCGCGGAGCTGTTCTATATGGCCGAGGCGCTGGATAAACAGCCCCGCCCCCAAGGCCCCCGCTTGACGATCGTGTCGAATGCAGGCGGGCCGGCGGTGCTGGCTACGGACGCGTTGTTGGGGTCCGGAGGCCAGCTTGCGGAATTATCCGCCGAAACATCGGATCGCCTGAATGCTTTGCTGCCTCCGCACTGGAGCCATCAGAATCCCATCGATATCCTGGGGGACGCCAGCGCGGAACGCTACGCGAAGGCCGTCGAGATCGCTGCCAAGGATCCCGGCACCGACGGATTACTGGTGATCCTGGCTCCTCAGGCGGTAACCGATCCCGGAGCCGTAGCGGAGCACCTGGCGTCGCTCGCCCGGCTCCCCGGAAAGCCGCTGATCGCCAGTTGGATGGGAGGTTTGGACATCGCAGCCGGCGAGGCGATTCTGAACCGCGCCTCGGTTCCCACCTACGGCTATCCGGATTCAGCCGCGCGCGTGTTCCAGCTCATGTGGGCCTACAGCGCCAACCTTGCGGCGCTGTATGAGACTCCCGAGAGCCTGGAAACGGACGATTCGGGACAGGCTCGCGCCAAGGCCGCTGCGATCGTGAACGCCGCACGGAGTGCACGGCGGACATTGCTCACAGAGGCTGAGTCGAAGACGCTGCTGGCAGCCTACGGTATTCCCACGGTGGCCACCGAGATCGCTACCAGCCCGGAAGAGTCCGCCGGCGCTGCCGGGCGCATCGGATATCCGGTGGTGTTGAAGCTGCACTCCGAAACCATCACGCACAAAACCGATGTGGGCGGGGTCCGGCTCAATCTATCGAGCGAAGCGGCCGTCCGCGAGGCCTACGAGGGAATCGCTCAATCTGTTCGCCAGGCTGCCGGCGATGGACATTTTCTGGGCGTCACGGTGCAACCCATGGTGCGGGCCGAAGGCTACGAGCTGATTCTGGGATCGAGTATCGACTCACAGTTCGGCCCGGTCCTCCTGTTCGGCGGCGGCGGGCAGCTTGTGGAAGTCTATAAGGACCGCGCCATCGGCCTTCCGCCGCTCAACACCACGCTGGCCCGGCGATTGATGGAGCGGACGACGATTTTCAAGGCGCTGGGCGGCGTGCGCGGCCGCAAGGCCGTGGATTTGGCCGCGCTGGAGCAATTGATCGTGCGGTTCAGCGACCTGGTGGTGGAGCAGAGCTGGATCAAAGAGATCGATATCAACCCGCTGCTGGCCTCGGAAACAGGTCTGCTGGCGCTGGATGCCCGCATTGTTTTGCATCCTCCAGACCTGGCCGATCCCCCGAAGCCGGCCATCCGGCCGTATCCGGTGCAGTATTCCAGACCCTGGAAGCTGGCCGACGACGGCGAGATTCTCATCCGCCCCATCCGCCCTGAAGATGAGCCGATGATGGTCCGGTTTCACGCGCACCTCTCGGATCGCAGCGTGTATCTGCGCTACTTCCACCTGATCGACCTGGACCAGCGCACTTCACACGACCGGCTGACCCGCATCTGCTTCAACGATTACGACCGTGAGATCGCCCTGGTGGCGGAACATCGCGATCCCGACAGCGGAGGGCGAGAGATACTTGCCGTGGGGCGTCTCGCCAGGGTCCATCTGGAGAACGAGGCCGAGTTAGCCGTGCTCATTACAGACGAATACCAGGGGAAGGGTCTGGGAACTGAAATCGCGCGTCGCTTAACGGAGATAGCGCGAGCCGAGAAGCTGGCTCGGGTTCACGCATATCTCCTGGGCGAGAATGTGATGATGCAGGGTGTCTGCCGGGAGCTGGGTTTCGAGATCGGATCCGAGCCCGACGGGCTCATCCATGCGGTACTCCATCTGTAACGCGACTCAGGCGGCCGCCGGATGCCGCCGGAGAACCAGCCGTTTCGCTGCCTCGACCAGCATCAGGTAGGTGAGCGTCGCGCCCGCAACGTATCCGATATAGGAAACCGGCAGTGCGGTGAATCCCAGCGTCGCCGCCAGCGGCGAGTAAGGGAGCAGCACAGCGGCGCACGCCACCGCCAGCGTAGTTGCGGTCAAAAGACGGCTCGGACGGCTGCGCAGAGGGTTGCCCATGGTTCGGATCACGAACAGGACCAGGGTCTGGGTGGCCAGCGACTCGACGAACCATCCGGTGTGAAACTCCTGCTCTCCGGCGCGGAATACTCTCAGCAGGACGTAGAAGGTCAGAAAATCGTACAGGGAACTGACCGGTCCGATGAACAGCATGAACCGCCGGATCAGGGTGAAGTTCCAGCGGTGCGGGCGGCGCAGGTACTCGGCATCGACGTTATCCGAGGGGATGCTGATCTGCGCGACGTCGTACAGCAGGTTGTTCAGCAGGATCTGGGTGGGCAGCATGGGCAGGAACGGAAGAAAGAGCGATGCCGCGGCCATGCTGAGCATGTTCCCGAAATTCGAGCTGGTGCCCATCAACAGGTACTTCATGACGTTTCCGAAGGCTTTGCGTCCTTCGCGGATTCCCCGATGAAGAACGTGCAAGCCCGGCGTCGTGAGGATAATATCGGCCGACTCGCGGGCCACATCGACCGCGGTTGAGACGGAAATGCCGACGTCGGCCGCGCGCAGCGAGGGCGCATCGTTGATGCCATCGCCCATGAACCCGACGGTATGGCCGCGATGCTGGAGCGCCAGCAGAATGCGCGTTTTCTGCGCCGGCGAGATGCGGGCGAACAGGGTCGCGTTTTCGGCTACGTGGCCGAGTGCCTGGTCGGTCATGCCGTCGATGGCGTCGCCGAGTACCGGGGCGCCTGCCTCGAGGCCAATCGCCTCACAGACATGGCGAGCGACCAGATCGCTATCGCCGGTGATAATCTTGACCACCACGCCATCGTGCCGCAGCTCGGCGACCGCACGGCCTGCGTCTTTGAGGGGCGGGTCGGAAAACGCCAGAAACCCCGCGAGAATAAGGGAGTGCTCGTCCTGGGGAGTGAAGCCCCGGGTCCCTTCGACGGGCCGGTGAGCGACGGCCAGCACGCGGAACCCCTCGGCTTCCAGGCCCTCGTAGACCTTGCGGGCGCCCGCGCGCAAGCCGGCGCTGAACTCGGCCGTCTGATCTCCATTCTCGTACGCCACGCACAGGTCCAGCAGAGATTCCGGAGAGCCCTTGGTGATGATCTGGCGATCCTGTTCGGCTGCCTTTCGAACCACCACCGACACGCGCCGGCGTTCGAAATCGAACGGAATCTCATCGCATTTTTCGTAGCCCGCCGGACCGATGTCGCGGCTCAGAATCGCCGTATCGAGAGGGCTACGGATACCTGTCTCGAAACGGCTGTTGAGGCAGGCCAGCTGCTGGGGCCGCTCCGATGGATGGCCCAGGACGTCGAGCGACTGCGCCACGCTCATGACGCCGGCGGTCAGGGTTCCGGTTTTATCGCAGCATAGAACGTCGATGCTGCCCAGGTTCTGGATCGCGACCAGGCGCTTGACGATCACGTGCGAGCGCGCCATGCGGATGGCCCCGTTGGTCAGCGTCACCGATGTGATCACGGGCAGAAACTCCGGGGTCAATCCTACCGCCAGCGCGACGGCGAACAGCAGGGACTGGAGCGGATCGCGATGCGCGGCGACGCTCATCAACAGCAGCAGCAGGACCAGAAACATCACGGCCCGGGCGATGAATGAGCCGAAGTGCTTCAAATCGCGTTCGAAGGCGGTCTCGGGAGGATGCATCCGCAGACGGGCGGCGATGCTCCCGAATACCGTGTTCGGACCGGTGGCCGTCACAAGCGCAGTAGCCGTTCCGCTGACCGCCGAGGTGCCCAGGAACACGGTACGCTGCTGGACGCTGCCGGCATCGTGCTTCTCGGCTGGAATCGACTCGCCGGTGAGCGCGGCCTCCTGCACATAGAGGTCTTTTGCCGTGAGCAACCGCGCGTCGGCGGGAACCATGTCGCCGGCGGCAAGCCGAACCACGTCGCCGGGCACGACCTCGCTTCGGGGAATCTCTTGCCATGTGCCGTCGCGAAGCACCGTCGCGCGCGAAGCCACCTGATCCCGCAAGCGTGCGGCCGCGACCTGGGAACGATAGGTCTGCGCGAAACTGATCGCCACGCTCACCAGGACGATGAGGACGACGATCACGGCGTCGGTCCGCTGCCGGAGGACGATGGACGCGCCGGCGGCCAGCAGCAGAATCAGAATCAGCGGATTCGCGAACAACCCGAGAAGCTCGCGGAGGGCGGACCAGGAGCGGGCCGCAACCGGCTCGTTGGCCCCGTAGCGTTTGAGGAGAACGCCTGCAGCCGCGTTGGTTAACCCCGCTGCGGTCTCAGGCGAAGACTGGGGCGATGCGGTCAAAGGACTGGCTCCGTATTGCGCCAAATGACGCACTGCGCCATGGGTGTAAGCGCGCCGCTACAACGGTCAGACGCTGAGAACGGGGCATGGGGAATCCCGCACAATGGCGTAGAGCCTCGACCAGATTCTGCTGATCGCCCCTTGATCATGACCCCGCCCGACCACCAGCAGATCGGCCTTCCGGCGCACGATCTCCTCGCGGATGCCCTCGCTGATCCCGACGTCCACGACCGTGTCCGGGGCGTCCACGCTTAAGCGGCCCTTCAATTCCCGCATTCGCGCGTGGGCGCCTTCGATCAGCTCTTTGCGGTACATGCTGAAATCCATTTCCGGCGTCCCGGGCGGCATCTCCAGCACATGCACCAGGGCCAGGGCCGCGTTGTAGGATTTAGCCAGGGCAGCGGCGCCTCGGAGAACGACTTCCGCTTCCTCGCTCTCATCCAGAGCGCACACAATCGATTTGTAGGGGATCCCGGGCTGGTGGTGCTCGAGCGCAGAGCCCACGCCCGTCCACACGGCCGCGCTGACGTCGTGTAACACCTTGGCCGCCACCGACCCGAGCAGGAAACGCCGCAGTGGCCCGTCGCCCCGAGTGGGCATCATCACCAGGTCGGCGCCCTGATGCTGCAGGACCCGATGAATCAGCGAGCCCGGTTCGCCTTCGTCGGCGATCGACTCGACGCGCTGGTCCGGGAACATCTCGGTCGCGAATTTACGAAGCCGCTCACCCTCGAATCGGCGGGCTTCTTCCAGCACGGCGGGGTCCGTGGCCAGGTCGTTATAGACCATGACTCCTTCAAGATCGCGATTTACGAAGGCCGGCCGCAGCGAGTAGGCATGCACCAGCGTGAGATACGCCGAGAAGTGCCGGGCCATGTCTTGTACGTAGGGGACGGTGGCCCTGCACGGCGCGGAATAGTCCACGGGAAAGAGAATTTTTCGAAATGGCAGCATAGCACTCTGAATCATTGCAGTTTAACGGCCAACTGGGCAAAGTCCCGGCAGTGCATGGCTATGGCGGTCTGCATGCACTGTCCTGAACGTGACTGGAAATCGTCTGCCGACTCGGGCGCCGGGCGAGACATGGATTGTGCTGCTGTCCGCAATCAGCGTTGTATTGCATTTGTGCCTGCGGTACCTCTTTGGCCTCCCCAGATTCTCGAATATCCCTCTGTTCCCGGCCATCGCCCTGGGCGGCGTACCGCTGCTGTGGGGCTTGGCACGCAGGCTATGGCACAGGGAATTCGGCTTGGATCTGCTGGCGGGGTTGTCGATTGTCACCGCCGTGCTGACCGGACAATATCTGGTGGCCACGATCATCGTACTGATGCTATCCGGCGGCAGAACTCTGGAGGCCTATGCGGCCGACCGCGCCAAGTCGGTCCTCTCGGCCCTGGGAAAGCGCACGCCGACGATCGCTCACCGCAGGAAGACGACCGGTCTGCTGGATATTCCGGTGGAACAGATCGCGATCGGAGATACGCTGGTGATCCTTCCGCATGAGATCGCCCCGGTGGACGGGACGGTGGTGGAAGGCCGGGGACGGATGGATGAATCGTTCCTTACCGGCGAACCGTTCGAGATTTCGAAAATCTCCGGATCGCCGGTGTTGTCCGGCGCGCTCAACGGCGAAGCGGCCCTGACGATGACGGCCACCAGGCTATCGGCCGAGTCCCGGCACGCCAAGATTCTAGAGGCGCTGCAAGAGGCCGAGACCAACCGCCCTCATATCCGGAGACTCGGCGACACCATAGGCGCGTGGTACACGCCCTTTGCGGCCGCCATCGCACTGGGAGCCTGGATTTATAGCGGGGATCCGCTGCGCTTTCTGGCGGTGATCGTAATCGCCACTCCGTGTCCGCTTCTGATTGCGATTCCGGTCGCAGTGCTCGGAGCGATTTCGCTGGCCGCCAAGCGCGGAATCATCGTGAGGAATCCCGCTTCGCTGGAACGCATCGACGACTGCCGCACGCTTATTTTCGACAAGACCGGCACGCTCACCTACGGCCGGCCCGTCTTGACGGAGGTGGCATGTTCGGACGGTTTTGTGCGCGCCGATGTCTTGAGCAAAGCAGCCAGTCTGGAGCAATATTCCAAGCATCCCCTGGCAGGGGCGATCCTGGCCGCGGCCCGGGAGGAGAACCTGCCCTGCGAACCGGCCAGCTCGATTTCAGAAAAGCCGGGTGGCGGACTTCAGGGAACCGTCGGAGGCGTAGCGGTATGGATCACGGGGCGATCGCAAGCCGGCGTTCCGGATCTGCCGCCGGCGGTGCAGGGGTTGGAGTGTCTGGTGCTCTGCGACCAGCGTTTGGCGGCTATTCTTCACTTTCGCGACGAGCCGCGGCGGGAAAGCAGCTCGTTCATCTCTCACCTGACGCCGCTCCACGGCGTACGGCACGTGATGCTTCTTTCCGGGGACCGCGAAGAGGAGGTCCGGCATCTGGCAGGACGCGTGGGGA
>DATIRX010000637.1:0-5504 GCA_035469225.1 Bryobacteraceae bacterium | reverse complement strand
GGTCTGTGCGATGCGCACGATCTTGATCGGATCGGCGACCGGCGACGTCAGAAGCAATCCGGGAATTCCCGCGGCGGCCATCAGCTCCGCTTCGGCGACCGTGGCCACGCACACGCCGATCGCGCCCGCCGCGATCTGGCGCTTGGCGATCTCCACGCACTTGTGGGCTTTCGCGTGCGGACGCAAGGACTTGCCGGATTTCTCCACGTGGGCGGCCATGCGCGCGAGGTTGGTTTCGAACTTGTCCAGGTCCAGGAGAAGGGCCGGCGTGGGCAACTGCTGCTTGGTGAGCACCTGCCCATTATGCAAAATGCTATTCTCGGTTCGTTGAAACTTGTGCAGGTGGAGGTCCCGTCCGAGCCGGCAGTCGATGCCGCTGCTCTTCAGAAAGAGCTCGAGAACCAGATCCAGGGTGAGGTTCGCTTCGACACCATCTCCCGGGCGCTTTACTCCACCGATGCCAGCGTTTATCTGATCCGGCCGCTGGGTGTAGTCATTCCCAAGACACGCGAAGACGTGATCCGCGTGGTCCGGATCTGCGGCAAGTTTCGATGTCCTTTGACCATGCGCGGCGGGGGCACCTCGCAAGCCGGGCAAGCCATCGGCGAAGGTCTGCAGGTGGATACCTCCAAGTATTTCAATCGCGTCCTGGAAGTGAACGCGGAGGAGCGCTGGGCGCGCGTGGAGCCAGGCGTGGTGCTGGATGAACTGAACGCGCAGCTCGCTCCGCTGGGTCTGCGTTTCGCCCCCGATATTTCTACCGCCAGCCGCGCCACCATCGGCGGCATGATGGCCAACAATTCCGCCGGCGCGCGCAGCGTCCTGTACGGCAAAACCATCGACCACGTGCTGGAGCAAACCGTGCTGCTGGCGGATGGAAGCATCGTCGAATTTCGAGAGATAGGCCGCGATGACGTTCCCACCGGGGACGACACCCTGGAGGCCCGCTGCTATCAGACCGTGCTGCGCCTGGCCGCCGAGCACGCGGAAGAAATCGACCGCCGCTACCCCAAAGTTCTGCGTCGCGTGGGCGGCTATAACCTGAACGAGTTCGTGGATCTGGCGAAACCAGTGAACTTAGCCAAGATGCTGGTCGGCTCCGAAGGCACGCTGGGTGTCGTGCTCGAGGCGAAACTGAAGCTCGTCCCGCTCCCGAAATTCAAAGCCGTGATGGTGATCGAGTTTGCCGATCTGCTGGAAGCGCTCTCCGCGGCCCCGGTGATCGTCAAGCATGGTCCGTCGGCGGTGGAAGTGATGGACAAGTCGATCCTCGATAACACCCGCCAGAACGCGAATCTCGATCGCATCCGGAAAATGTTCATCGAGGGCGATCCGGCGGCGACCCTGTGCGTCGAATTTTACGGGGATAAGAAGGAAGACCTGCCCCCTCGTCTGGCCGCGCTGGAGGAAGACCTGCGCGCGCAGCAGCTCGGCTACCGCTATTACTCTGACACCGATCCCGTCACCCAGGCGCGCATTTGGAGCCTGCGCGAAGCCGCGCTGGGGCTTTCCATGGCGATGAAGGAAGACGCAAAATCGATCTCCTTCGTGGAAGATACGGCGGTCGCACCGGAAAAACTCAGCGCATATATCGGACGATTTCTGGAAATCGTCCGGGCCCACGGGACCACGGCGGGGGTCTACGCCCACGCATCGGTGGGCTGCCTGCACGTCCGGCCCGTGGTGAATCTGAAAACCGCGGAAGGCGTCGCTAAGTTCGAGAGTCTGGCGAAAGCGGTGGCGGATCTGGTCCTCGAATTCGGCGGCGCTCTTTCCGGTGAACACGGCGATGGCCTGGTGCGCGGCCCCTTCATGCGCCAGATGTTCGGCGACACGCTGTACCAAGCGTTTCGCGAGATCAAGCGAACCTTCGATCCGCAGGGGATTTTCAATCCCGGCAAGATCGTGGATTCGCCGCTGTTGACCTCGAATTTACGATTCGGTGCCGGCTACACCACCCCGAGCGTATCCACGTTTTTCGATTACTCGGAATTCGGCGGCTTTGGCGGCGCGGTAGAGATGTGCAGCGGAGTCGGCGCCTGCCGCAAGAAACTGGCCGGCACCATGTGCCCTTCCTACATGGCGACGCGCGAGGAAAAAGATTCGACGCGCGGGCGCGCCAACACTCTGCGGCTGGCGATGGCTGGACGCCTGGGAGAGTCCGGCCTCGGGGATGAAGGCGTCTATCAGGTATTAGATCTATGTCTGGAGTGCCGGGCCTGCAAGGCGGAATGTCCGGTCGGCGTTGACGTAGCCAGATTCAAGAGCGAATTCCTGGCCGACTATTGGTCCCGCCACGGGACGCCTTTACGCGCACGAGCACTGGGCGGCGTGGCGGATGCATCGAAATGGGGTTCGCGCTTCGCCCCGGTTTCCAACTGGGTGTCCAACGCCGTGGCCGGCGCGATAGGCATCGATCCACGCCGTAAACTCCCCGTCTGGAAGCGCCAGACGTTTGCGCGGAGGGCGGGCGTTAGCCCGCGCGGGGATTCATCCCCGCAATCGGTAACGCTCTTCAATGACACCTTCACCAACCATTACGATCCCGAGATCGGCATGGCCGCCGTGGAAGTCCTCCAGCGCGGTGGATGCTCGGTAAACGTCGTGCAACCGGGATGCTGCGGTCGTCCGCTCATCTCGCAAGGTCTGCTGGCCGAGGCACGAGCCCAGGCGGTCAAGATGGTCGAAGGGCTGCTGCCCATCGCGAGCCGGGGCGGCAAGATTCTGTTCCTGGAGCCGAGCTGCCTTTCCGCCGTGAAGGAAGATGTCCCGTCGCTCCTGCGCGGCCAGCAGCAAGCGCAGGCCCGCACTGTCGCCGCAGCCTGCATGCTGTTCGAGGAATTCGCGGCCGGCCTGGATCTTCCGCTCAAGGCCGGGCCGAAACGGATTTTGCTGCACGGACACTGCCATCAGAAGTCGATGGGGTCGCTGGATGCTTCCAAGGCGCTGCTGGGACGCATCCCCGGAGCCACCATCGTGGATCTCGATGCAGGCTGCTGCGGCATGGCCGGCTCGTTCGGCTACACCCGCGAACACTACGACGTTTCCGTCGCCATCGCCAGCCGCAAGCTGCTTCCCGCGGTGAAGGCCATGCAGCCGGGAGACGTGCTCGCCGCCCCCGGTACATCCTGCCGCCATCAGGTGGCCGACCTTAGCGGCATCGTTGCGCAGCATCCGGCAGTTCTGATTCACAGCCTGTTGAAGTAGAGGACGGATGGAGTAGAATGGCTCAACCCGTGAACGCGCCAGCCAGTCGTCCCACGCATGTACGCCACGTAGTACTCGGACTGACCGTCATCGCGTACATGATCACCTACATGGATCGCCAGGTGCTGGCGACCACGCGGCCCGCGATCATGGAAGAGCTGGGGATTTCGCTCACCGCCATGGGATGGGTCACCTTCGCCTTCCGCATGGCGTACGCCGCCTTCCAGATCCCAGGCGGCATGTTGGGAGACACCATCGGACCGCGTCGCGCGCTGACCCTGGTGGTGAGCTGGTGGAGCGCGTTCACCGCGCTCACCGCCCTTGCCTGGAGCGCGACATCGATGATCGTGATTCAGGTTTTCTTCGGCCTGGGCGAAGCCGGCGCGTTTCCCATCGCCACCCGTTCCCTATCCCGATGGATGCGCCCCACCGAACGAGGCTTCGCGCAGGGCATCACGCACGCGGGATCGCGGCTGGGGGGAGCCATCACGCCTCCGATTGTGGCGCTCGCCATCGTTCCGTTTTTCGGATGGCGCGCCGCATTTTACGCATTTGGCGCGATCGGAGTAGTGTGGTCCGTCGTCTGGTTCTATTACTATCGCGACACGCCCGAGGAACATTCCGGAGTCAATGAGGCCGAGCGCGAATTGATCGCCGGGGGCGTCAAGCGCAAGGCCAAGGGTCCTGTGCCATGGCGGCAGATTCTTTCTCACGGGAACCTCTGGGTTCTGGCCGTCATGTATTTTTTCTACAACTACAACCTGAACGTGTATCAGGATTGGTTCCCGACCTACCTGCGCCAGTCCAAAGGAATGACGCTGGCGCAGATGGGAATTTATGCCAGCCTTCCCTTGATGGCCGGGGTCATCGGCGACCTTGGAGGCGGATGGTTTTCAGACATCGTGCTGCGCCGGACAGGCAACGTCAACCTGGCCAGGCGCTGGCCGGCGATCGGAGGATTCCTGCTGTCGGCGGCCGCAACCGTCCCGGCCGTGCTTGCGAGCGATCCCAAGGTTTCCGTGGCCTGTTACTGTGTGGCCTTTTTCGCGCTGGAGTGGACCGTAGGCATCTCCTGGGCGGTCCCTCTGGATATCGGCGGCGACTATGCCGGGTCGGTTTCCGCCGTCATGAACATGCTGGGCAATTTCGGCGGCGCCATCTCGGCCACCGTGGTCACGTATACCGCGGCTCGTTACGGCTGGAACGTGCCATTTATGATGACCGCGTTCCTCTGCCTGGTCGCCGCGCTCCTGTTCTTGAAAATCGACGCCAGCCGGCGCATTAACGTCTAGGCCCCGGACAGTCGATTTGTAGGGCATGGGGTTTCCCAGGCCCGCCATCAAAGTCGCCGCCGTTGCCCTCGTCCTACTGGCACTGCTGCCGGCGTTATGGGTATTCGCCGCCAATCGCGATATCCCCCAGTTCGGGACCTATCAGGATGACGGCCTGTTCCTGATCGGCGCAAAGTCCCTGACCGAACATCAGGGCTACCGGATCTCGAATCTGCCGGGCGAGCCGTTTCAGACAAAATACCAGCCTCTGCATGCGTGGCTGCTCGCTGCGATCTGGTCAGTCGATGGAAACTTCCCGGACAACCTGCTGCTGGTCTCGATTTACCAGGCCGCCGTATTCGTGCTGTTCATTGCGCTCTCGGGACTGCTCTTCCGCTCCTTTGGATTTTCGCCTTGGGTGTCCGCCGCAATGTGCGCGTTTCTGGCGCTGAGCCCCTGGATCATCTACTGGGCGACCGTGCCCTTTTCGGATTACCTGTTCGCGGCCCTGGTGGCGGGAACGTTTTTGCTCGTGAATCGCCGATGGTTCCTCGCCGCGGGCATCGTCGCCGCCGCGGCCTGCCTGACGAAATCCGCGGGCATCCTGATCGCTCCCGCGGTGCTCCTCGGATGTATGCGGCGGCGCGACTGGCGATCTGCCGGGCTATTTCTCATCCCCGTGCTGCCCGCAATCGCCGGCTGGACGCTGTGGGCGAGTTGGCACCGCGTTTCATCCGACCAGCCGATCCTTTGGTATTACACCGACTACGTGGGCGCCTTCTTGAAGAATGGGGGGATCCGCGCGCTGCCGGACATCCTCCCGCACAATCGTTGGTCGCTCATGGCGGCCGCGGGCAGCGTGGTGGTTCACGATCTGCCGGATTCGATGCCGGGGCGGTTCCTGTGCGTCCTGGTCGCTGCCGCGATGGTGACGGGCGCTGTGCGCATCATCCGGCGAACCGGCTGGGTTGAGTATCCCGTCTTCTGTCTGCTGCTGGCTGTGACGCTCGGGTTGTGGAACTTCAG
>DATIRX010000636.1:0-14407 GCA_035469225.1 Bryobacteraceae bacterium | reverse complement strand
GGTTTCCCATAACAGCTTGCCATCGCGGGCATCCAGAGCGACGAACTGCCCGTCGCGGCCGCCGGCGAACAGAACATTCGAGGCAGTGGTCAGAATCCCGCCTTCGGGGGAAGGCGCGGCCAGCTTGAAGGTCCACTTGCGGTCGCCGGTATTCGGATCCATGGCGATGATGGAGCTGAACTGGTCGTCCGCGTTAGAGCCGCCGCGCGGAAAGGTTCCCGTGAAACTCTGGCCCTCGTGGAACTCAGGCGGCTCCTCGCCTTTCACGTAGGTGCTGGAGCTGTTTTCCCACGCCGGAATGTAGAAGAGTCCAGTGGCCGGGCTGAAGGATGGGTTGTACCAGTTGGTTCCACCCTGGTTGCCGGGGTAAACCAGCGTGCCTTCCTTGGTGGGAACGATGCCAGGCGCTTGCATGGGACGACCCTTTTCGTCAAATCCCGTCAGCCAGTTCGTCTTGGTGAAGGGCTTGCCCAGCAGGAACTGGCCGTTGGTACGGTCCAGGACGTAGAACACGCCGTTGCGATTGGCCCACATCATCACCTTGCGTGGCCGGCCCTGAAACTGAATATCGGCGAGTACGGGAACCTGCGTCGCGTCCCAGTCGAATTCGTTGTGCGGCGAAAACTGATAGTGCCACTTCAGCTTGCCGGTGTCGGCGTCGAGCGCCACAACCGAGGAGCTGTAAAGGTTATCGCCCAGGCGCGCGTCGCCGTTCCAATCCGGGCCCGCGTTGCCGGTGCCCCACATGGTGAGATTGGTCTCCGGATCGTAAGAACCGGTCACCCAGATGGGCGCGCCGCCGTGCAGGTAGGAGTCGTTGGGCTTGCCGTCCTTGCCGAGCCAGGTCTCATAACCCGCCTCGCCGGGGCCCGGAACAGTATTGAAGCGCCACACTTCTTTGCCGGTGTTGACATCGTACGCCGCGATGAATCCGCGGATTCCGTGCTCGCCGCCGGCGACGCCCGTGATCACTTTGTCCTTGACCACCTGTGGCGCGACGGTGAACGAGTATTGCTGCTTGTAGTCGGCCGCCTGGGTCTTCCACAGCTCTTTCCCGGTTTTGGCGTCGATCGCGATCATTTGCGCGTCGAGAGACGCCAGGAACAGCTTGTCACCTAGAATCGCTACCCCGCGCGAAAGGTTGCCGCAGCAGGGGTTCACGGTTCCGGGGGCGGGTTTGTGCAGATAGGTCCAGATGGTCTTTCCGGTGGCGGCGTCGAGTGCGATCACGTCGTTGGGGCTCTGGATGGTGTACATGACTCCATCCACCACCAGCGGCGTGACCTCGTGCTTGTCGAGCGAGCGCGACTGGAACACCCATTTGAGAGTCAAATCCTTGGCGTTCTCCGGAGTGATCTGCTTGAGCCCGCTGTGCCGCTGGCTCATGGTGTTACCCGAGTAGCTGAGCCAGTTCTGCGGTTCCTGGTTGGATTTGAGAATCCGTTCGAAAGGAACGTTGGTCACCGGGGCTTCGCGGTTCACGGGGCCGCGGCCGCCTTGGGCGAAAACAAATCCGGTCAGCGAAACAAACGCGAAGACGCACTTGGTCATAAAGAAAATCCTACCTCGGTTGGGGTGCCTGCCGGGGTTATCTTAACACAGGGGCTGATGCGGGGCCTATTGGCGGAGCGCCCAGACAAATAGGGAATTCCCCGCGTCCACGGCCACGTACTGCCGGCCGTTGACCGTGTAGGTCATCGGTCCCGAGCGAACAGCGCCGCCTACCGAGGCTTTCCACAGCAGCTTGCCGTCGCGCGCATCCAGCGCGTAGAAGTAGCCTTCACGGCCGCCTGAGAACAGCAGGTCAGAAGCCGTCGTCAGGATGCCGGCGTCGGTCACGTCGGCCATCTTGAATTCCCACTTCTTTTCACCGGTCTTGGGGTCGATGGCCCGCACCGCGCCATAGATGTCGTCGTCCGCGCGGAAATTGCCCGCGCCGGGTGCGACCGGCGCTGAAGTGGTCGGCCGGGGACCGCCTCCGCCGAAGGTCCGCCCTTCCACGAACTCCTGATCCTGCTTGACGAACAGCGAGGAATAGTTGTCCCAGGTCGGAATATAGAACAGCCCCGTTCGCGGGCTGTAGGAAGGATTGTAATAGTTGGTTCCGCCCTGGTTGCCCGGCAGGATGAGGGTGCCCGTTTTGCTCGATGCCGCACTCGGCACCTTCATGGGCCGCCCGCGTTCATCGAACCCGTTCATCCAGGTCACCTTTACGAAGGGCTTACCCATCAGGAACTGCCCGTTGACGCGATCCAGCACGTAGAACAGACCGTTGCGGTTGGCCCACATCATCAGTTTGCGCGGACGGCCTTGCCAGGGCATGTCCACCAGCACGGGGACTTGTACCGAGTCGTAATCGAACTCGTCGTGCGGCGAAAACTGGTAATACCACTTGAGCTTGCCCGTGTCGGCATCCAGCGCCACCACCGAATTGCTGTACAGATTGTCGCCGGCGCGGTTGTCGCCGTTCCAATCGGGACCGGGGTTCCCGATCCCCCAGAAGGTCAGGTTGGTCTCGGGATCGTAGGAGCCGGTCACCCACACCGAAGCGCCGCCCGTTTTCCAGGAATCGCCCGCCCAGCTTTCATGCCCCGGCTCGCCTGGCCCGGGAATGGTGTAGAAGCGCCAGGCTTCCTTGCCGGTTTTGGCATCCAGCGCCAGGATGTAGCCGCGAATGCCGTATTCGCCGCCCGCCATCCCCACGATCACTTTGTCCTTGACAATCTGCGGGGCGTGCGTGATGGCGTAGCCGGATGCAGCTTTTCCGACTTCCATGTCCCAGATCGCCTTGCCGGACTTCGCGTCGATGGCGACCACGTGCGCGTCGATGGTGCCGATGTATAGCGTCTCGCCCAGGATCGCGACGCCGCGGCTCAGCCGGCCGCAGCAGGGCCGCGCGTCCGGTGAGACCGGGTAGGAGTAGGTCCAGAAAACCCGTCCGGTGGCCGCATCGAGCGCGACGACGTCGTCCGGATTCTGCACCGTGTACATGATCCCGTCAACGACCAGCGGCGTAGATTCGTATTTCTCAAGGGACCGCGATTGGAAGACCCACTGGAGCTCCAGGTTCTTCACGTTGTCCGGAGTAATCTGCGTGAGCAGGCTGTAACGCTGGCTTTTCGTGGTGCCCGAATAGCTCAGCCAGTTCTGCGGTTCTTTGTCGGCATTGAGAATGCGGTCGAAGGTGACCGGACTTTGCGCGGAAAGCGCTCCAGCCAATGTCAACAGCGCCAGGGCACACG
Organism: Bryobacteraceae bacterium; assembly: GCA_035469225.1. Lineage (GTDB taxonomy): Bacteria > Acidobacteriota > Terriglobia > Bryobacterales > Bryobacteraceae > Palsa-187. The sequence goes on along the minus strand of DATIRX010000636.1, from coordinate 11,165 downwards.
TCTTCATGGCTTTCGGGCTCCTTTGAGCGACACAAGATATGCGACAACGTCGGCCAGTTCCTGCGAATTCAGGCGGTCTTTATAAGAGGGCATCGAGGAAGTTGTCACCACGCTATGCTGCCGCAAATCGGCCAGCGGGAAGGAACGCAGGCGGTCCTGCGAGTCGATCATTTGCAGGGTGAACGTATCCTGATTCATCAGGCGGCCGGTGACCGTGGAGCCATCCTTGGTAACCACGCGGACGTACCGGTTCTGAGGCAAAATCACAGCACCCGGATCGATCAGCGATTTCTCCAGGTCGATGGCCCGGTGGAGCGCGCCGATATCGCTCAAGTCGGGTCCGGTACGCGAGCCGACGCCACCGGCGCGGTGGCAAGCGGTGCAGCCGCCTTTGCCCTCGAAGATGGTTTTCCCGCGGGCGGCGTTGCCTCCGGTAAGGGTTGCTACGGGCGCCGCGGCCGACGATCGCAGGTACGCCACGATGGTGCGCGCGGTGCCTTCATTCATGTTCTGCGCCGGCATGCCCGTGCCGGGAATCCCTTCCCGGATCGTGCGCGCGATGTCATCGTCGGAAAGGGTTCGCCGGAATTTGCCTTGCAGCAGGTTGATGCCGGGAATCTGGTCGCCCTCCGGACCATGGCAGTAGACGCAGTTGTTGGTGTACTGCCGGGCGCCGTTTTCGATATCGCTGGCGGCGTATTCGTGCTGGGCCAGCAGCGCGGTGGACGTCAGAAGAAAAAGAACCGTAAGAAGTTTCATCGTCAAAACGCAGTCATCATACTGCGGATGCCCGCCGGAATCAACGGGAGCCGTCCTGAACTACAATTGAGAGCTGAGGAGAAACATGCGAACGAAGATAATTCAACGAGGAATGCTTGCGGCGATCGCCGTCCTTTCGTCCTGTGCAATGGTTCTGGCGCAGGCGCCCGGGGGCGCCAAAGGAAAGGGACCGGGCGGGCCGCCGCGACCCGTGCTTTCCGTTACCTCGACGGGCTGGCCGGATGGCGGAGAAGTCCCCATGAAGCACGCCGGCCGGGGCGACAATAAGTCCCCGGAGTTCGAGTTCCACTGGACCCTGGGCAATAATCCCACCGCCGCTCCCGAGGGTCTGCAAACCTACGCGGTTATTTTCCACGACATTGAGAATTCCACGAACAGAACCACGGTCGACACGCTGCACTGGTCGGCGTTCAACATTCCGGGCACCGCCAAGACCCTGCCGGAAGGGTTGGGCACGGGCGATCTGCAGGATGGGACGCGCAACGGTCCTGGCATCCTGGCTGGCCGAGGCGCATCGGGTTACTTCGGCCCTGGCGCCGGACCCGGCCCCTTCCATCACTACGTGTTCGAGTTCTACGCGCTGGATACCAAGATCGATCTGCCGGCCAACACCTCGCGCGATGAACTGATGAAGGCCATGGATGGCCATGTGATCGGTAAAGCGGCGTATGTCGGCCGCTTTCACGCGCCCCCGCAGTAATTTCTCACTGTGCTGGCGAGCCATGGACGCTCGCCAGCACATATGGACCTTCAGGCACCACTGCGATCCGGCTCTTCTCCGGCAACTGCGCGAACAGCGCCTGCACGGCATCGGAGGGACTCCGGAAGCCCGGCCCCCACAATCCAGCGAGGAACTGCTCGGGCACGCCCGGCACGCAGTACGACACCTGGGCTTTCTGTGTCGCCAGAGCGAGCTTTTCGAGCTGCCACTGGTCGATGGTGACCGGCACACCCTCAATCGACTGCATGAACTCCCGGTCTGAAGAATGTTCGCAGACCATGCGGGTGAATTCCGGAGCTCCCACGCCTTCATCGCATGCGCCGAACAGCAGAATTTTCCCGCCTGGCCGGACGATATGCGCCGCCGCCGTGATTCCCTTGATGCTCTGGTAAAACGTCATGTCCAGCGGATAGCCGGCGCCGGTGGTGATGACCGCATCGAAGGGCTTCTTCAGAGTCTGCATCAGCGCTCCTGAAACGAACCGGACGCCCGCCCGATGGGCCGCTTCAGGCTCGCCTGCGAATACCGCGGCAATCTCTCTTTCCCGGGTGAGAGAGACATCCACGATGAAATCGTGCCGTGCCATGCGGGCGATCTCGAGCAACTCGGCATGCAAAGGGTTATCGTCTATGGACCCTTCACTCGCGCGCGGATCGCGCATGAAGCGCGAGCTGTGCAGCTCCTTGATGGTCGCTTCGGCGGCCAGTCCGGGCGCCACCAGCTTGCGTCCTCCGGAGAATCCCAGCATCAGGTGCGGCTCGATGAAGCCCAGAGAAAGATGTAGGTCCGCGTCGATGAACCGCTCATCAACGAATACCGGCGTGCCTGACCTGGTCGTGCCCAGGCGCCGATGCTGGGCGGCGTTGCGCGCATCGTGGTTGAGGACTGTGAAACTCGCGGCGGTTTCTTCCCCCACGATGTGCTGGATTTCCGCTGGTGTCGCGGCGCGATGCAGGCCGGTGGCGATCAGGATGCGGATGTTCTCCTTCGGGATTCCGGCCGCCAGCAGACGCTGGAGCAGCGGCGGCAGAACCACCGGATTCGGCGCGGGACGGGTGATATCGCATACCGAAATTGCGGCGGAAAACTTTCCGGCCGCCAGCTCCGCGATCGACTTTCCCGCGATGGGGTGATCCAGCGCGGCTTCAATCGCCGCGACCGGGTCCGCGAGGGACGGAATCGAAGGAGACTTGAGAATGCTGTAATCGTGCGTGTCGGGCAGTTCGATTTCAAGGCCGGTACGGCCAAAGGCGAGCTGAGCGCGCATTACACCTAATCTAGCGCACGGTATCATAGACCGTTTACATGCAACCCAATTCGAGTTCCCCGCGCCCCTACCTGCCGATCCTCCTGTTGCTATTCGTCGGGAGCGGCTGCGCCGCGCTGATTTACGAAATCGTCTGGTTTCAGCTGCTGCAACTGGCCATCGGCTCGTCCGCTGTTTCCCTGGGAGCCCTGCTGGGGACCTTTATGGGCGGGATGTGTCTGGGCAGTATCCTGCTGTCCAAGAGAATTTCGACGAGGCATCATCCGCTGCGGGTGTATGCCTATCTCGAGCTCGGGATTGGCGTCCTTGGTCTGGTAGTGCTGTGGGCGATTCCTGTCCTGGACCGGGTTTACGCGGCGGTCGCCGCGCTGGGACTGCAGGGCATCGTCCTGCGGGCCGTGGTTGCGGCGGTATGCTTGCTCCCGCCCACGCTGCTGATGGGCGCGTCGCTGCCGGCCATGGCTCGGTGGATCGAAACCACGCCGCGCGGGATTTCCTGGCTGGGATTCTTCTACGGCGGCAACATCGCAGGCGCGGTATTCGGATGTTTGCTGGCTGGTTTCTATCTGCTGCGCGTGTATGACATGGCGTTCACCACGTATGTGGCGGTCTTTATCAATGCGGCGGTGGGCGGGATTGCGTTGCTGCTCTCGCAACACGCCGGCTATCAGCCGGCGGGCGAGGCTCCCGCGGCAAGTGCGGCGCGCGCTGAGGGATTTACGTTCGTCTATGTGGTGATCGGAATATCGGGCATGTGCGCCCTGGGCGCCGAAGTCGTCTGGACACGGCTGCTGGCGACCATGATGGGCGCGACCGTGTATACATTTTCGGTGATTCTGGCGGTGTTTCTGGTGGGGTTGGGAATCGGCAGCAGTGTCGGATCGCTGATTGCGCGATCCGCCATCCGGCCGCGGGTGGCCCTGGGGGTGTGCCAGTTCCTGGCCGCGGCGGGCGTAGGATGGACCGCGTTCATGCTGGCCGATTCGATTCCGTATTGGCCGGTGAATCCGATCCTCTCCACCAGTCCGTGGTTCAATTTCCAGATCGATCTGGTGCGATGTTTCTGGGCGGTGCTGCCCGCGACGCTGATGTGGGGAGCGAGCTTTCCTTTGGCGATGGCCGCCGTGGCGGCGCCGGGTGAAGATCCCGGACGCCTGGCGGGGGAAACGTACGCGGCCAACACGCTGGGCGCGATTCTGGGCGCGCTGGTGTTCAGCATCGCGATCATCCCGCTTGCGGGCACCCGGAATGCAGAGAGAATCCTGATGACGCTCTCCGCGGTGGCCGCGATGCTGGCGCTGGCCTATCTGGGAAAAGCCTTCGCGGGATTTCTTCTGGCCGGCTGCGTGGTCATTTCGCTGCTGATCCGCACCGTAGACGAGGTCCCCTGGCTATCGCTCGCCTACGGCCGCCGCAGCATCACCACCACGGACGCCGGCCAGCCATTGTACGTCGGCGAAGGCATGAATTCGTCGGTGGTGATCTCGCAGCTGCCCAGCGGGCAGCGGTATTTCCACGTGAGCGGAAAGGTGGAAGCGTCCACCGAACCGTTCGACATGCGCTTGCAGCGGATGCTGGGGCACATTTCCGCTCTGGTGAACCAGGATCCGCGCTCGGTGCTGATCGTCGGTTTCGGCGCGGGCGTTACGGCCGGGTCATTCACTACCTATCCGGAGATCATGCGGATCGTGATCTGCGAGCTCGAGAAGCTGATTCCGCCGGCGGCCACGCAATATTTCGGCGATGAGAATTATCACGTCCTCAACGATCCCCGCACGGATATTCATTACGACGACGCCCGCCACTTCGTGCTGACCACGGCGGAGAAGTTCGACATTATCACTTCGGATCCGATTCATCCGTGGGTGAAAGGCGCCGCTACGCTGTACTCGAAAGAATACTTCGAAGAATGCAAGCGCCACCTGAAGCCGGGCGGTGTGATCACGCAATGGGTGCCTCTGTATGAGAGCGATCCCGAGACCGTGAAGAGCGAGATCGCCACATTCTTCGATGTGTTTCCGAACGGGACCATTTGGGCCAATGACAATAACGGGCAGGGATACGATGTGGTTTTACTGGGACAGGTCGAACCGACCAAGATTGACGTGGATGCGTTGCAGGCGCGTCTGGACCGGCCCGAGTATGCCGCCGTCCGGCAATCGCTGGGCATCGTCGGGTTCCCGAATGCCGTGAGCCTGCTGGGGACCTATCTCGGCCGCGCTTCCGACCTGCGGCCATGGCTGGCGGGCGCGCAGATCAACCGCGATATCGATTTGCGCTTGCAGTATCTGGCCGGAATGGGCGTGAACAATTTCAGCGCGGGCGCTATCGCCAGCGAAATTGCGCGGGCCCGCCGATTCCCACCGGACCTGTTTAGCGGTTCACCGGAATCGATCGGGGAATTGCAGGGTTCGCTTGTACGGTTCTAAAAAGGGGTCAGACGACATTTAGGCCGGGACGAGGCATGCCTCGCCCCTACAACGGTTTAACGCTAAATGTCGTCTGACCCCTTTTTAGGAATCAAAGACCAGGCTGGTGCAGGTGACTCCTGCCTCGGCCTTAAGCAGTTCGGAGTTGTCGATGGTGCGTAGGCGGAAGCCGGAGCGATTCAGCATTTCACACGTGCGCGGGTACGCCGCCGGCATCAGGACCGTATCGCCGATCCGCAAGGCATTCGCCGCGCGGGGCTCCGGAACATCCAGGATCTTTAGCCCGCATAGGGCGTCCGGATCCATCCACGTGCGATTCGCCAGCACAGTGTCGTCGCCGATGTAGCAGCAGGCGCTCTTCAGATGCAGGCAGCCGAGGACCTCGACCGGCACGACGAAGTATCCCAGCGGGTGGAGCAAGGCCGATAGTTGCTGGATGCCCGCCACGTTGGTTCGCCGCGAGTATCCGACGTAAAGCGTTTTGCCCACGCGCATCACATCGCCGCCTTCGAGCGTGGCGGGATCTTGAATGCGCAGCAGCTCCCGATATCCAGCCAGCGCGCGCGCCAGGGTCTCGGCCTCGCCTCGCCGGGAGACCGCGCCCATGCGCGTGATCACCGCAACCTCATCCAGCACAATGGCGGGATCTTCGACGAAAACCCCATCGGGCATGCCGGGTTCCGCAGGCAGGGTTTCAACGTGAACGCCGAGTTCGGTCAAGCACGACTGGTAGTGGCGATGCTGTTCCTGGGCCAGCGCCACGTCGATCGGCTCGCGATCCAGGAATTCCAGTTCACAGCTGGCAATGGAGGGGCTGACCTCACGCGTAAGGGCGATCAGCATGTTCGTATGCAAGACTACTTGCCGGCCGATACTTCCATGACAGCTTCCCAGGTGAAACGAGCGAGGCCGTAGAGAGACGATTCCAGCAGACGCTCCACGTCGCTGTGCGCGCCGTAGTTGGTGCGGTCGCTGTCCGTGGTTGCCGAGCCGATGCCGTAGCTCTGCATTCCCTTGGCGCGGAGAAAGGCCATGTCGGTCGCGCCGGTGAGCATGGTCGGCAGCGTCACCGATCCGGGATACAGCCGCTTGCTCACGGTTTCCAGTGCACGGAACATCTCGTTATCCAGCCGGGATGGAGGCGTCGCAGGACGCTCGCCCTCCGTGATTCGCTCGATTTTTACGGCCGCATCGCCGATCTGCCGGCGCATCTGCTCGAAGAAAGCCTTGTCGTCTTCTCCCGGCGCCATGCGCACATCGATGGTAGCCTCCGCTTCCGAAGGGATGACGTTCATGCGGAAACCAGCTTTCAGGATCGTCGGGACCACGGAGGTGCGCAGCATGGAATAACGCATGGGCTCGTTCTCGGCCAGATAACGCTGGATCGCCACCGTACGGGCGGGATCGGTGATGCCGTTGTAGCGCGCCGCGGCCGCCGGAGTGCTGATCCCAGCCAGGCGTTCGAAATACGTCCGAGTGGTATCGTTCAGGCGCAGCGGCGTCTCCCATGCCCCCAGTTTTGCGACCGCGCCCGACAAATGCACCAGTGCGTTGTCGGTTCGGGGGATGGATCCATGCCCGGACGTTCCATTCACCACAAGACGGATGCGGCGAGGCAGCTTCTCGGTGGTCGAGATCTCCACGGCGGTCACGCGCCCGTTGTTCAGAACCGCGCCGCCGCCTTCGGTCAGGCAGTACTCGGCGTCGATCTGGTCGAAGTGCTGGTTCACCATGAACTCGATTCCGGGTGCAGTGGTGCCTTCCTCGCCCGATTCAGCCAGGAAGATCACGTCGCGATCGAGTTTCGCGCCGCTTCGTTTCAGCAACAGCATCAACATCAGATTCGCGGCGAGCTTGTCCTTGTCGTCGACAGTGCCGCGGCCCCATACATAGCCGTCCTTGCGGATCGCCCCAAAGGGATCGACAGGCCACTTTTCCCGCTGAACGCCGACCACGTCGGTGTGGGCCATGATCAGGATCGGGCGCTTGCTGCCGTTCCCCTTTATGCGGGCGACCAGATTGGCCCGCGCGGGGTCCAACGCGAAAACCTGAGCCGGAATACCCTCCGCGTCGAAGATCTTCTTGAGGTAATTCACCACCAGGGTCTCGTTCCCCGGCGGGTTGCTGGAATCGATCTGAACCAGAGCGCTGTAGTGGCGCAGGATCTCGGCTTCCTGCGCGTTCCAGTCGACGGCAGGTTTTTGACCGTACATTATCCCGGCGAGGATCAGGAAGGCCGCGGTTTTCATGGATCTATCATATAGCGGTGAGGGTCCCAGGGACAGTCTTGATTTCTGTTCATCCCAGCGCGAGGCGCTACACTGGGCCACATGCTCGCCGATAAGAAAGCCCTGACTCTAGCTGTCGTCAAACGGATCGCCGCCGCCGCCGAGCGGGAGGCGATCAAAAACAACTGGAACATGTTCATCGCCATCGTGGATGATGGCGGCAATCTCATGTACCTGGAGCGCATGGACGATTCCCAGCTCGGGAGCCTGGATGTTTCCATCGCCAAAGCGCGCAGCGCGCTGCTGTTCAAGCGTCCGACGAAAGCTCTGGAAGACGCCGTCGCCGGCGGGCGCATTGTGGCGATGACGCTGGCCAACGCCGTTCCGGTGGAAGGCGGCCTTCCTCTGATGGCCTACGGAAATATCGTGGGGGCCATTGGCATCAGCGGCGCCACCTCGCCTCAGGACGGCATCGTCGCCAAAGCGGGCGCGGACGAGCTCGAAAAGATCCTGGCCGGAAGCTAGCGCCTGCTCCGCCTAGCGCGACATGTCGATGCCGAGCTTCTTCAGTTCCTCGGCATAGTAGCGCTTGTGGAGCAGTTCCCATTCCTCGGTGCCTTCCGCGATATCGCGCTTCTGCGTCCGAATCTTGGTGCGGGCCGCCTTATCGACTTTTTCCTCGGTCTGCAGGATGTCGGTCATCACCTTGACCAGTTCCAGCCGAACGTCGTTGGGATCGCGCTTGAGGCGAAAGTCACGGCTCTTGCGCAGCGCGGCGACCACCTTGTGGGAAATATCGTTGATCTTATCGCGCGAGAGCTTCATGGAATCGCCCGAGTCGCGCCCGGAGGCCCGGATGACCTTGCGCTGGGTGATCAGGGTGTTCTTGATGCGCCGGAACATCTCCTGATAGCTGACGCCCTCGCGACGCATGTAGTCGCTGTACTGGCTGAGCATCTCGCGCACCTCATCGTTCAGGCGGTCCTCCACGCTGAGATCCTCTTCGACCACCATGGCGATGAACTCGGCCGCCACCTGCTGGTCAGTGATCTCAATCCACTGTGGAGTCAGTCTCCTGATAATCTGGCGCGAAACGTAATCGACGAACTCGCGTGCGAGCAGCATCCCCTGAGTCTCAGTCTATCGGCCCGAGCGCAAGGGTGTCAATGCGGGGCTTCCCCGTGATGGTGCTGGAGGAACTCCTGATCGATCGGTTTGCGGCCTCGAAAACCCTCGTCCGGCCCATGCCAGAAGGCGATCCGCTCCTCGCCCAGCCTCCAGCAGAGGCACACATCGCGGTCCCGGTAGCGGGTCATAAAATCCAGCAGGCCCATGTCCAGGTCCTTGACCACGGCGCCGGCCTCCTCGATGTCGTCCAGGGCCTGTTTGAGGGCGGAGAGGCTGGTGTCGCGGCGCGCCCGTTGGGCCAGCACCTCGCTGGGATTGACCCGGGCGCCGCCGGAATCCCGCACGCGCTGCGCGGTCTTGTCCATCTGGCCCTGGGCTTCTTGGGATTGGGACTTGTGAAATAGCGCCTCCCGCAGATGACGTTCCACCTCGGGCAACGAAAGCTGGGCTTCGTCCAGCGTGAAATAGCGCATACAAACTCTAGTGTACGCGGGTGGCGTCGGTCTTCAGAAGACGAGCTAAGGTTGGCTTAAAGCGCGAGTACAGGTACGACAGCGCCAGCAGAAGCACACCCAGCGCCAGAAACGCCGTGATGCGGAACAAGCGTCCCAGCACCCACACATCCACCAGGTACAGCTTGGCCACCACGAAAACAACCAAGGCGAGTCCCAATATTCGGTGGATGGCCGCGCGTGTTCGTACGCCGATGATCACAAGTATCACGGCGTAGAGGGTCAGCATCACCGAGACCGCGATGATCTGGACGCCGCTTTGATTCTCGGGGACTACATTCCGATTGACCCAGCCGCCGATTTCGAGGCTGAGCGCGAACAGGAGAACGGCGTGTCCGGCGATATATGCCACGGCGGCTTGCACCGACTGCGCCAGGAATCGAGCGGTTAGCCAGAGGGACGCGGTGGTGACGGCGAATGTCAGGAAGCGCGCGTTCCACAGCACGCCGTATTCGGAGCTCCGCGAGTAGATGGAAATGTCCAGGGCGAACAGACGCAAAGTCGCCAGCGCCAGAACTCCCCAGCAGCCGGCACGCAGCCAGTCGTTTTGGGATCGCGCGGATAACCACGCCAGGACGGCTCCTTCCAGCGCCCAGGCGATGGTGATGCGGAATCCTGCGAACTGGATGGGAACGGCCAGAGTGATGAATGCCAGAGCGACGCCCACGGCCAACGTCTGCGCATCCGATCCCGATTCCAATCGGCGGGCCAGGAGCAGATGCACTCCGCCGACCGCCACGGCGAGCAGGCCCATGTACGGGTGATGCGCGGCGTTCAGCAGCGAATAAGACGCGGCGTAGTAGAGTGCCGCATTCGCAGGGACTAAAGCCAGGTCTGCCGGGCGCGAGGAGGTCCAGGCGAAAAAGACGGCAAACACCAAGGAGAGCGCCGCGAATGAGGCATCGGGACTGTACCAGAGCCACAACGGGAGCCAGTAACAGGCCAGCGTCCAGACCGGCGCTGCGGTCCAGGATCGTCGCGCCGCCGTGGAGAGCCCGCCTGCCACCAGCAGAAGATTCCACCACGCGAATTGGGCGTGGTCCCGCCAGATCAGAGCCAGCGCGATGGAGGCGCCGATCTGGGCAATCGCCCACAACCCGGACACAGTGGCGACGCTGAACTGCGCGTAATACGCCACTGCAAAGATCGTCGCGGGGACTCGATTGGCTTGGCTGAACCAGCGGCTGAACCAACCGGCATACAGCAGGAGGGTCGCGCAGGCCGCGATGGGTTCGATCGCACGCCAGCGTCGCTTGCGAGCCAACACCAGACCTCCGAGATTCAGCACGAAGACATAGCTCAACAGGATCCAGGGGTGATCCTCACCGGTGGAAAGCGCCGGCGGCGTGAGGTAGCCGCCGATCATCGCGAGGGCGGCGATCGCCTGGGAATCGTACAGTAAGGCCAGGCCGGCCGCCCCGGCGGTGACGCCGCACAGGACGACGAAAGCGATGCCGGGGGGAAGGAACTGGTACAGCATGGCGGCAGCGTAGACACTGAGATACAACAGCGCCAAGCCCAAGCCGATCATGCCTTGAGCAAATACCGCCTGGCCCCGGCGCCAGAGACGGTCGCCGGCGAAGAGCGCAAGCGCCGATGCCGCTACTCCCAATGCGATGCGGGCGCCCGGTCCAAACCAGTCGTTATCGACACCGTATTTGAACAGGAAGGCCGCGCCGAGCAAGAGCGTGAGGACGGCGATGCGATTGATCCAGTTGAGACCGAAGGTGGTTTCCAGGGTCGTATCGGGAGGAGCGCCCGCGGCGGCGATCGGAGGGGGTATAGGACTGTCATGATCCGGCGGCGGCGGGTCCCCTTGCGGGAGTGGGGGCGGGAGTGGGGGCAGAGCGATCTCCGGCTCCGGAGCGCCCGGCGATTCCAGGGCGCGGATGCGCTGTTCCAGCTCGCGCTGGCGGCGAACCACTTGCGCCAGGGCCTCCGAAAGGATTTCCAGCCGCTCGTCACGTTCCTCGGGGGGTGCCGGCACTGTTTACACTATAGATAGAAACTCATGTCTGAATCCGGTATCCCTCTGCCCCCGCCGACTTTCGAATTTCTCGTATTTTCTCTCAAGATGCAGGCCGAAATGCGCATGGGCCT
>DATIRX010000635.1:0-8983 GCA_035469225.1 Bryobacteraceae bacterium | reverse complement strand
CTGTGTACTATCTGTTATAGTACGGACGTGATACCGTTCCCCGTGGACTTTCAACCTGGCGCATCCCTCTGCAAACAGGTCGTTTACGCTGCTAAGAAGGCGGTCGTCTCAGGTCAGATGCGCCCCGGAGACTCCTTCCCCTCCGTCCGCACGCTCAGCAAGGCTCTGAAGATCAACCCCAATACGGCCCACAAAGTCATCACTCTGTTGACCACCGAAGGGTTGCTGGAAGTGAAGCCGGGGATCGGAATGGTGGTTGCCGCACTGGTTGTTTCGAGCCCGGCCCAGCGCGGACACGTCTTGAAAAAAGACCTGGAGCAGCTGGTGGTCGAAGCCAAGAAGGTGGGGCTGGAATTAGACGATGTGACCGCAGCCATCGCCTATCATTGGGCCCAGTTGTCGGGCCCAGTTGTCCTGACTACAGCAGAACGCCCGAGATCGCGATTGCCCCGCCCAAAATTCCAAACGCCAGGCTGATTATCGGAAACAGCTTCTTGCGCGCGATGAAGTAGAGGGACGCCAGCACTACGCCGATTTCCAGCATACCCTCGCCGATGTCGTAGCGCAGCGCACGTGCCTCGGTGTGCAGCGTCTCGGCTTCCTTTTTGCGGGCTTCTTCCTTCACTTCTTTGCTTTCTCTCTCGTACTTCTTTTCTTCGGTCTCGTAGCGGCTCACGGTTTGCTGCGCGCCGGCCTGGTCGTGGCCCAGCAGATTCACCAGGTCGACGCCCAGTTCCAGGCTGTGAAACTTGATGCGGTTGGATTGATACAGCGACCACTGGTCGTTGGCCTCGGATCTCTGGACCACGGCATTGGTGTGCGCGCGATGAGACGCAATGGAAACCACCGCCAGGGCCACAGCCAGCACGGCAGCCAGAACGCCGACCTTCTGTCCCCGGGGGTCCGACCCCTCGCCTTCTGCTTTAAATTCAATTTCTGCCATATTATCCAGCATAGCCGCTTGGACCCAGTTTTCCTGGGAGTTGCATCTTTCCAGCCCGATCCCGCATCATAAATAGCGGAACCCGAGGGGGATGCAAAGGAAACATGGCTTCTGAAAACACTCTGACCTTTACAGATGGCGCTTTTGACCAGGACGTGCTGAAATCCGACACGCCCGTTCTGGTGGATTTCTGGGCTCCCTGGTGCGGTCCCTGTAAGGCCATGGGCCCGACCATCGACGCCCTGGCCACTGAATACGCGGGCAAGGTGAAGGTCGGAAAGCTGAACACGGATGACAATCCGGGTACGGCGATGCGCTATGAGATTCGCGGCATTCCCACCCTGCTGCTATTCAAGGGCGGCAAAGTGGTCGATCAGCGCGTAGGCGCGATGCCCAAGCCCGAAGTCCTAAAGATGATCGAGCCGCATCTTGCGAAAGTAAGCAGCTAACTCGTCACGGCGCCTTGCGCGGCCGAGCCGACCAGCTTTACGTACTTTTGAAACACGCCCGAGGTATATCTCAACGCCGGAGCCTTCCAGGCATCCAGGCGTGTCTTAATCTCGGCCGGGGAAACTTCCAGATCGATGGTGCGCTTCACCAGGTCGATGGTGATCATGTCGCCTTCGTGAACCGCCGCGATGGGGCCACCGACGAACGCTTCCGGAGCAATGTGGCCGACCATGAAGCCGCGCGTGGCGCCGCTGAATCTTCCGTCTGTCAGCAAGGCCGTGCTGTCCGCTAATCCCGCGCCGACGATTGCACTGGTCACGCCCAGCATCTCGCGCATCCCTGGACCGCCCCGCGGTCCTTCGTAACGCACCACCACCACATCGCCGGCTTTAATCTCGCCGCTGGTGACCGCGTGCATCGCGTCTTCTTCGCGCGCGAATAGCCGGGCGGGCCCGCGATGTGATTTCTTATCGATCCCGGTCACCTTGATGACGCTGCCTTCCGGCGCCAGATTCCCTTTCAGGATCACCAGGCCACCGCTGGACTTGATCGGTTTATCCAGCGGCAGGATCACTTGCTGCCCCGGCGTCTCCTTCGCGTCGGAAGCTTCTTCGGCGAACGTCCGACCGGTAACCGTGATCGCATCCTTATGGGCGTAGCCGCCGTCGCTCAGGCGTTTTGCAACCACCGCCCAGCCGCCGGCCTGATCCACGTCGTAGGCCACGAAACGCCCGGCCGGCTTCAGGTCCAGCAGCAGCGGCGTGCGCGCGCTGATGGTCTGGAAATCGTCCATCGTAAGCGGAACACCGGCTTCGTGCGCCATCGCCAGCAGATGCAGCACCGCATTGGTGGATCCGCCGGTGGCCGCGACCGATGCGATGGCATTCTCAAAGGCATCGCGGGTTGCAATCGAGCGCGGCCGGCGATCGGCGCGCACCGCATCCATGACCACTTGGCCGCAGCGGAACGCGACCTGTTGTTTGCGCGGATCCACTTGGGGCACCGAGGCCGTGCTCATCGGAGAGAGCCCGATCATCTCCATCACGGTCGCCATGGTGTTGGCGGTGTATTGTCCGCCGCAGGCCCCCGCTCCCGGACACGCCGTATTTTCGATCTCCAGCAGCTGGGCATCGGTGATCTTGTGCGCGGCGTGCTGGCCGACCGCTTCAAACACCGTCTGCACCGTGGAATTGTTGGGTCCCGGCATAATCGTGCCGCCGTACATGATCACGCCCGGCACATTCAGACGCAGCAGCGCCATGGCCGCGCCGGGAATGGTTTTGTCGCAGGCCACCAGCGCGACGATGCCGTCGAACATGTGCCCGCGGCCCACCAGCTCGATGGAATCCGCGATCAGGTCGCGGCTCACCAGGGACGCCTTCATTCCTTCGGTGCCCATGGTGACGCCGTCACTGATGGCGATGGTGTTGAACTCCATGGGCGTGCCGCCCGCCGCGCGGATCCCGGCCTTGACGTGCGTCGCCAGCTCGCGCAGGTTGTAGTTGCACGGCATGGTCTCGATCCACGTGTTGGCGACGCCAATGATCGGCTTTTTCAGGTCCTCATCGGTGAAGCCGATGGCCTTCAACATAGCTCGGGCCGGCGCGCGGTCTCGTCCTTGGGTGATGGTATAGCTCTGCAGTTTCATGGAAACTTCCATCGTACCTCGCCCTCGCCCCAAGAATTTTCCGAGTAGGGCGGTAAGTTTTGGGCGGGTTGTAGCGTCTAAACTAGATAAGTATCAGGGGCGGAGGAGGAACTTTCCCTAACGGGAACTCGTCTCTACTACTTTGGGCCAGGCGGAGACCCCAACATCGTGAAAACAAAGTGGAAGATTGTAATAGGCGTAACCCTATCAGCAGCCGCGCTCGGAGGTGTGGTTGCCAGTGTCAAAATGAGCCGGGCAGCCCAGGTCACGGTGCAGACCACTACCGTCACCCGCGGCGATCTGATCTCCATCGTGACCGCGTCCGGGGAGATTAAACCTCGTACTTACACTAACTTAGGAGCAAATGCCCAGGGTTTGATTACCGAACTGCTGGTCAAGGAAGGCGACCGCGTCCGCAAGGGCCAGATCGTGGCCCGGATCGAAAGCGTGCAGGCCAACGCCGATGTCCAGTCGCAGCGGGCCAGTGTGGCATCGGCAGAAGCCGATTCTGCGTCCTCGGAGGCCGCGCTCAATGTGCAGGATGTGACGATCCGGACCCAGCAGGCCACCATTGACCGCACCAAGTCGGATTTGGAACTCGCCCGGATCAACTTCGAGCGCTATGACAAGCTCTTCAAAGCCGGAGTCTCGCCGAAAGCGGACTACGACCAGCGCAAGGCCGCTTATGAATCCCAACAAGCAGGATTGCGGGAGGCCGAGCTGCGGCTGGAGCAATTGAAATCGCAGCGGGCGCAATCGCTGGCCCAAATTACGTCCTCACAGCGGCGTATCGCGCAGGCCCAGGCGGGCTTGGCGCGCGTGGCGGACATTCTGGCGAAGCACGACGTCGTCTCGCCTTTGGATGGCATCGTGACCAATCTGCCGGTGCGGCTGGGAGAGACCGTGGTTCCGGGCGTGCAGAACTCGGCTGCTTCGGCGGTGATGACCATTGCGGACATGTCGCTGATCACCGCGGAAGTCAAGGTCGACGAGACCGACATCGTCAACCTGGAAATCGGGCAAAAAGCCGACATCACCATCGACGCCGTGCCCGATCGCACGTTTAGCGGGCACGTGATCGAGATCGGCAACACCGCCATTTTGCGGTCGTCCGGACAGGTGGCCTCCAGCAGCGCGACATCGTCTACGGAGGCGAAGGATTTCAAAGTGGTGGTGGCCTTGGATAACCCGCCCGATGAGATCCGCCCGGGTCTTTCCTGCACCGCCAAGATTGTCACCGCGACGCGCCGCGATGTCCTGGCGATTCCGATTCAGGCGCTTACGGTTCGGCAAAAGGGCGATCTGGAGGACGCTGCTCTCACGGCCAAGCAGAAACAAAAAGACAGCGGTCAAGCGCCCCTCGATCTGGCCGCTCAGAAGGTGCGCAAGGAAGAAGTCACCGGCGTATTTGTCATCGTCAATCAGAAAGCCGAGTTCCGGAAAGTGGAAACCGGAATCACCGGCGCCACCGATATCGAAGTTTTGAACGGTCTCCAGCCCGGCGAGCAGATCGCGATCGGGAGCTATCAGGCGATTCGCACCATGCGGCCGGGCGTGCGGGTCAAGGTGGATAATCGCAACGTAGTCATCGGAGCCGGGGGCTAACCAAAAATGGCACAGGGCGCAGTGATGGATAGGGCGGAACGGGGAGAGCAGCTCCGGCGCGACGGCGTCATCATTCGCACCTGGGACCTGATGAAGACCTACGTCATGGGTGATCAGACCATCCATGCCGTGGCGGGCATCGATATCGAGATCAAGAAGGGCGAATACGTCGCCATCATGGGTCCCTCCGGTTCCGGAAAATCGACTCTGATGAACCTGATCGGGTGCCTGGACAGTCCCTCTTCCGGCCTGTACTACCTCAATGGAAACCTGGTCAGTGAAATGGACGACGATGAGCTGGCGCGCATTCGCAACCAGGAAATCGGGTTCGTATTTCAGACCTTCAATTTGCTGGCCCGCGCCACCGCGCTGCATAATGTGGAGCTGCCGCTGATCTACGCCGGCCTTTCCTCGCACAAGCGCGCCGAGATGGCCAAGGCCGCGCTCAAAGCGGTGGATCTGGCCGATCGCATGCTGCACAAGCCCAGCGAGCTGTCCGGCGGGCAACGCCAGCGCGTGGCGATTGCCCGTGCGCTGGTGAACAATCCGTCCATGCTGCTGGCCGACGAGCCTACCGGCGCGCTCGATACGGCCACCGGCAACGACATCATGGCGCTCATCGCCAAGCTGCACGAGCAGGGCAACACCATCGTGCTGGTGACCCATGAGCACGATATCGCCCTGCACGCCCACCGCATCATCCACATCCGCGACGGCAAGGTTGAGAAGGACGAGCGCATTCGATCTTAAATAATCGCCCGCAAAACGGGGCTAGTCCTTCTTCATTCGCGTTTATTTGCGGCTTGTGTTTACTTCGCGGCGGCGGCCGCGGCTTTCTTGAAGTCGCCCGCCTTAAAGTAGGAAATCGACGCCGGATCCACCCACTTCTTGAACGCCGCGGCGAGTTGTTCCGGCGTTGCATCGTTGATTTTCTTTTCCAGATCCATCTCGCGCTGCATGGTGCGGCCGAGCTCGGCCTGGCTCACGAACAACCCCGCTAGCTGCCCATCCGCGGCGCGGCTGAGCTGCCTCTCCTGCATCAGCGAATTCTTGGCGTAAGCGACTTCCTCTGCCGTGAACCCGCTGCTGATCACCTTGGCGATCTCTTCCTTGAAAGCTCCTTCCACCTTGGCGGCGTTTTCGGGCTTGACCGAGGCGACCACCACAAACGAGCCGTACTTCTCCTGCGGGCCCGCGCGGAAGGCGCTCTGCACGCCGTAGCTCAGCCCTTCGCGCTCGCGGATGCGCACCCACAAGCGGCTCTTCTCATCGCCGCCCATGATGCGGTCGGCCAGAACCATGGCCGGGTAATCCGCATCCTGCTGATCCATGTTGTGCGGCGTCACTCCATAAATAAAGGCGCTGGTTTTGTCGGGCGCTTCGAGCGTGTTGTCCACGGGAGTGAGCTTGCTGTAGGCCCGCTTGATCACTGTGTACGGCTTGGGGCTCTTCCAGGAGCCGAAAAGCTCCTCGGCCAGCTTGCGGACCTCGGCGGCATCGAAATCCCCGACCACCGCGAGTTCTCCGTTCGACGCTCCATAGAAATCCGCATAGAACTTCTTGGCTTCCTCGAGCGTGACTTTCTTCAACTGGTCGATGCTTTCATCGATGGTCGGCGTGTAGCGGGGATCTCCAGCGGAATAGGCCGCGTTCAGGTACCGGTTCATCGCCGTTGTCACCATGGTCTGCGGCTCGCTGCGTCCTGCCTCCAGCCCGGCGATGGCTGCCTGGCGGATTTGCTCGAAGTCGGATTCCGGGAAGGTAGGTTCCCGCAGGATTTCCGCGGCTAAGCGCAGCCCCGGGATCAGACCGGCGCGCACCGTGTCGACGGAAGCCCCCGCGCCGGTCAGCGTGCCGCTCACGTTGACCCGGGCCTTGATCTTGTCGAACTCATCCTGCAATTGCTGGCGGGTATGCTGCCTGGTGCCGCGCAACAGCAGGCTGCCGGCCAGCCGGGGAGCCGCGCCCTTATTGGCCAGGCTCTTCTCGTCGCCGAAGTGGAGCTGGAGATTTGCCACCACCGTTCCGCCGCGTGTCTTCTTCGGCAGCAGAACCAGCTTCAGCCCGCCGGGAAGTGTAACGCGCGTGGTGCGCGCTTCGATGCTGGCGGGCGATGGATCGAACACTTCGCCTTCCTCAACGGCCGCCTTGCCTTTGTAGTCCTTGAGCTCCGCCAGGATGTCGGGGCTGGGCGGAATGATCGAGCGGTCCGGTTTTTCCGTGGGAAGATAGCGGCCGATGGTCCGGTTGTCGGGTTTCAGATAGAGTTTCGCCACGCGCGCCACATCTTCCGGCGTCACCTTCTCCACCTGGTCGCGGTTGAGGAATAGCAGACGCCAATCTCCCATGGATCCCCATTCGCTCAGAACCAGGCCCACACGGCCCGAATTGTTCAGCTGCAAATCAATATTTTTCAGGATCCGCGTCCGCGCGCGATCCACTTCTTCTTTGTTGGGCGGTTCCTTGATCAGACCGTCGATCACGCTCAGCATGGTTTTTTCCGCGTCGTCCAGGGACTTGTCCTTGGCGACTCGGGCGCTGAATATCTCCACGCCCGGATCGTGCAAGGAGTAGTTTTCGGCGTCCGCGGAGACGGCCTTCTTGCTCTCCACCAGCGCCTTATAAAGACGCCCGGCGGGAGCTTCGGACAGAATCGCCGAGAGTACATCCAGGGCCGGCGAATCCGCGTGAGATCCTGCCGGTACGTGGAACGCCATCATCACGCTCTGGTGATCGCCCACGCGCCGCAATACCACCTCGCGTTCGCCGTCCTGCGTGGGCTCTTCGGTATAGGTGGGCTGCAGCTTGCGGGTGGCCTTGGGAATGGTCCCGAAGAGTTCCGTGATCCAGCCCAGCGTTTTCGCGGGATCGAACTTGCCGGCCACCAGCAGCATGGCGTTATCCGGCTGGTAGTAATTCCGATAGAAGGCCTGCAGCTTCTCGATCGGGACCTTTTCGATATCGCTGAGCGATCCGATGGGGCTGCGTCCGTAGGCGTGCCACAGATAGGCGGTCGAGAGCACGCGCTCTTCCAGCACCCGGTCGGCCTCATTTTCGTCGCGCTCGAATTCGTTGCGGACCACCGTCATCTCGGTATCCAGGTCGCTTTGCGCCACGCGCGAATTCACCATCCGGTCGGACTCCATTTCGAGGGCCCAGCGCAGATCGGCGTCGGTTCCGGGCACGGTCTCGAAATAGTTGGTGCGATCCCAGGAAGTGCTCCCGTTGAAGTTGTTGCCATGGGCGCTCAGCTCGCCCATGATCTCCTTGCGCTTCTGGGTCCCCTTGAACAGCATGTGCTCCAGCAGGTGGGCCATGCCGGTCTCCCCCGCGCCCTCATGGCGCGATCCAACCATGTAGGTCACATTGACCGTCACGGTGGGTTTGGAATTGTCGGGGAACAGTAACACCTGGAGGCCATTGTCCAAGCGGTATTCCGTGATGCCCTCCACCGAGGTGACCCGTGCAGGGGCGGCAGGGGTTTGAGCGGGAGCCGCTGGGACCAGAATCAGACCCAGAATGAGAGCGAGGGATGCCGGATTTCTCATGGCTACTAGACTATCATCCGCGACGAAACGTTAGGACCATTCGGCGCGGGTTTGGTAACAGTCGCCAGCCCCTCCGCATCTATCGCATATATAGGTTCCTGAAAACTGGACAACCGGAGGCTTGAACGAATGAATTTACGCATCCAATTTGCTGCCCTTCTTATCGCGTCTTCCTGGGCGACGGCTCAGACCCTGGAAGGCGTCACGGGTGTTGACACCGTATCGAATTTCAATCAGCAGTTCCTCGCGCGGCGCCATTTGGATGCCGCCGGCGCGCAACCCCCAACCGGACTCCTCCAGCCCAACATTGTCGTGTTCGCCGGCGATCGCGTGATTCCTCACGTAGTGGATGGAGGTTCGTGGCAGACCAGCTTCTTCTTCGTGAACTTGGAGAGCCACCCCACAACCTTCCAGGTGCTCTTCTTCGACGATTTCGGCAACGACTTGTTCCTACCGGTGGTAGGCGTGGGCCTGGTCCGGCAGGTGAGCGTCACCTTGGACACCGCGGGTAGCATCGAATTCGAGACCAGCGGAACGGCGAACAATTTGAAGCAAGGCTGGGCCCTGCTGTCCCAGACGACCAGCGACACGGTTGGCGGCATGGCAGTTTTTAAGCAGCACGTTTTCGGACGGCCGGATCAGGAAGCCGTTGTCCCTATCGTGAACCAGTTCGACAGTCATTTTGTGCTGTTGTTCGATAACACCGCCTTCATCACCGGAATTGCCATTTCGAATCCCACCTTAAATTCAGTGGACATACCGGTGAATATCCGAAACCAGGCCGGCCAG
>DATIRX010000634.1:0-5722 GCA_035469225.1 Bryobacteraceae bacterium | reverse complement strand
ATTCGGCAAGCGGGTTGCGCGGCTCCAAACGCAGGAAGGCTCGGCCTACGGCGCCGCACTCCTGGCGATGGTCGGGACGGGGGAGTACGCCTCTGTTCCCGAAGCGTGCGCAGCGACGATCAAGGAAGCCGACTCCGTGGAACCTCGCGCTGCCGAATCCGAATTCTATGCGCGCGCGCACGGCGTGTATCGCGATCTGTATCCGGCTCTGCGTCCACTCTTCGGACGAATGGATCTTTTTTGAAGTTACGGAGCGGCGGCCTCCCGCCTCTCATACCCCGGACAACCCAGCACCGGCAGGCGAGGGTATTTCACAAAGCTGGGATCCGTAGCCGATAGCCTGCAAAGATAAAATATGCTTCCCCGATCCGAGCGAATTACGCGCGCATGCTTACATTCGGAGCAGAGCCCCGCCGATTCCGAATTGTTCTCTTCGGCCGTCGTGACTTACGCCGCTTGACCGTTGGCTTTCCGGGAGGCCCAGCGTTTCCGCTGCGCTTCCGCCATTCGCTTTCGTGTAGCCGCGCTGAACTTGCGTTTCTTCTTGGGAGCCGCGAGCTCCGTCGCGGCCTTTTTCACGCCCGCCATCCACTTAGGAGGACGGCCACGACGTTTGCCTAAGTGACCAGAGGCAAGGCGTTCGATGGTCAGTATGGTTTCCTCCAGGCGTTCTTTCTCGGAGCGCAGCTCTGCGAGAATCCGGTGAATATCCATGGCGATCCAGTATTGCACTTTTATTCCTGGGTTGCGCGCCCCTTGCGCGGGCGATTGGATGTGTCAACATTGGAGGTTGTTGCTACCCTGATGCCTTCGAAAGGGAGGGCCCGATGAGCAAAATCGAGAGCCGCAAAAGAAAGCGGACTTCCCGCCGCGAATTCCTGGAATCGACCGGCGCGGCCCTGGTGGTGGCCACCTCGGTCCCCGCCCTGCAGGGGCAAAAGCCGCAGGCGCAAACGGCTGCCACGCCAAGCGCCGCATCGCCCGCCGTGCCTCGCAGCGCGATCCGGCTGAATGTAAACGGCGTCGCACAGCGCATCGAGGTGGAAGATCGCTGGACCCTGGTCGAGGTCTTGCGCGATCACCTGAAGCTGACCGGTACTAAGATCGGGTGCGATCGCGGCGAATGCGGAGCCTGCACGGTCCTGGTGGACGGCAAGCCGGCTTATTCCTGCAGCCAGCTGGCTGTGTGGATGGATGGGCGCTCGATTCAGACGGTCGAGTCGCTGGAGGAAAAAGGCAAACTCCATCCGCTGCAGGAATCCTTCATGGCCCACGACGCGCCGCAGTGCGGCTTCTGCACGTCCGGCCAGCTGATGAGCGCCCGCGCGTTGCTGGCGAGGAATCCGCGGCCTACTGCTCAAGAGGTACAGGCAGCGTTAACCGGCAATCTGTGCCGCTGTTCGAATTACAATCGCTACGTCGCGGCGACCGTAGCCGCTGGATCGGGAAACAAGGGCCGCTCGCTGGAAAGCGTGTCGCGAAGTGCGGCGGCCGGACGCCCTCCTTTGCCCAAACTCAAGACCGTCGGCGAGGCCACCACGCGGATCGATGCGCGCGAGCGCGTCAGCGGCAAGGCTATCTACTCGGGCGATGTTCAGCTCCCCGGAATGTTGTATGCGCGCGTACTCCGGAGTCCTCATCCGCATGCGCGGATCCTCCGGATCGATGCTTCCCAGGCTCTCGCCATGCCCGGGGTCAAGGCCGTGATCTCACACGAAAATTGCAAGTTCGTGTGGGGCGCGGGCGGCGTCGCCGGAGGCGTCCAGTACAACGATCAGATCAAGAAGATTACCAAGCAGCGCAGATACGCTTTCAACAATCCCGTGCGCTTCGCCGGGGATCCCGTGGCTGCGGTGGCCGCCGTCGATCGGCACACCGCGGAAGAAGCGTTGCGGCGCATTGAAGTGGAATACGAGACGCTGCCCTTCGTGCTGGAGCCGGAGGAGGCGCTCAAGCCGGGAGCCGTTCAGATCTGGCCCGAGGGCAATGTGTCTCTCGACAATCAGAACGAAGCCAGGCCCATGACGCAACAGCGCGGGAAAGTCGAGGATGGCTTCCGCTCGGCTGAGCACGTGTTTGAAGATCGCTACACTACGGCCTTCGTGCACAACGCCCAGATGGAGCCGCGCAGCTGCGTGGCCGCGTGGGAGAAGGACAAGCTGACGGTCTACACACCCACCGGAGGCATCGCCAACTGCCAGAACGATATCGCCCGCGACCTGGGGATTCCGTCTGAAAAAGTCCGCGTCATCTGCCAGTACATGGGAGGAAACTTCGGCAACAAGAATCAGAATCAGGATTCCGATCTGATCGCCGCGACGCTGGCGAAAGAGGCCGGCGCGCCGGCGAAGCTCGAATTCTCGCGTAAGGAAGATTTCATCGGAATGCACGGCCGCTGGCCGACGGTCCAGTATTACAAGGTGGGCGTTGCCGGCGACGGCCGGCTGCAGGCGATCCAGCTGCGCGGCTACAGCGGCATGGGTCCCTATCGCAAGAATTCGGGACGCATGGGCGGCATCGAAATCTACCAATGCCCCAACATCGAGAGCGTGATCTATCCGGTCTACACCAACAAGACCGTTTCGGGAAACTTCCGCGGGCCTGAGTTTCCCCAAGGCTTCTTCGGCATTCAGAACATGATGGACGACGTGGCCTACAAGCTCAATATGGACCCCGTCGATTTCGTCCTGAAGAACATGACCCGCAAGGCCAACGACCAGCAGGAGTACACCAACTACAGCCTGGATGAGTGCATTCATCGTGGCGTCGAGGCGTTCGAGTGGAAGAAGCGCTGGCGTCCCAAGCCTGGCTCCGATGCCGGGCCCGTCAAGCGCGGGGCAGGGATGTCGTTCATGGCATTTCGATCCGGCGTGGGCCGCAGCAACGCCATCATTCAGGTGGATGGCAGCGGGCAGTACTGGGTTCGTGTGGGCGTTACCGACGTCGGCGCGGGCGCCAAAACCACGATGGGCCTGATCGCGGCCGAGGCGTTGGATGTGCCTCTTTCGAAGATCAACGTCATATGGGGCGACACCGATCGCTGCCCTTATTCGGTCGGTGAATCCGGCAGCCGCACGACGATTATGACCGGAACCGCCGTGATCGAAGCCGCGCGCAATCTCAAGCGCCAGATTGCCGCCAAGGGAATGCCCAAGGGCGCGGATGTGCTCGCGGCGGCGGCGAATCCCAATCCGGTGGTGGCCGATAACAAAGTGCGCTCCACCTACGGAGCTCATTTCGTCGAAGTCGAGGTGGATACCGAGACGGGCCGCGTGCGCGTGCTCAAGTATCTGGCGGTGCACGATTGCGGGCGCATCATGAATCCGCTGTCCGCCACCGGACAGATCAAAGGCGGCGCGACCATGGGCATCGGCATGGCGCTGCATGAAGAGCTGCTGTACGATGCCCGCAGCGGTCAGGCTTTGACCGCGGGTTATTACGGACATCGCGTCTTGACCCATCGCGACGCTCCCGAGATCGAGGTGATCTTCCTGGAAAGCGACGACGGCTATGGCGCGTTCGGCTCGAAGAGCATGGGCGAATCGAGCAAGGTTCCCGCGGTTGCGGCCGTGGGCAACGCCATCTTCAACGCTATCGGCCGCCGCATGAAGGATCTGCCGATTACGCGCAGCCGGATCCTGGGAGCGCTGGTATGAAGACCCTGACGAACATCAATGCCCGCGACGCGAAGCATGCCGTGGCGCTCTCTCAGCAGGCCCGCAAAGACGGCCAGGTGGCTGCGTTCAATGGCGGCGGCAGCGATCTGCTGGGCATGGTCAAGGAGCGCATCGTTTCTCCCGACATTCTGGTGAATCTCCGGACCATCAAGGGTTTGGATCAGGTGTCGTCCGCCCGCGGCATGCTGAACGTCGGCGGTCTCATCACGCTGGACGAGCTGAGCAGGCACCCGCAGATTCGCCGCGACTACGCCGTACTGGCGGAAGCCGCGGAAAGCATCGCCACGCCGCAGATCCGCAATTTCGGCACCCTGGCGGGCAACGTGTGCCAGCGCCCCTGGTGCTGGTACTTCCGGAATGGATTTCCGTGCTACAAAGCCGGTGGCAGCCAGTGTTTTTCCATCACCGGCGAAAACCAGTTCCATGCGATTCTCGGCGGCGGCCCCAGCTTTATCGTCCATCCCTCCGACACGGCACCAGCGTTAATGGCGTTGGATGCGATCTTCCGGATCGAAGGACCTCAGGGCGAACGCTTCGTGCCGGCGTCGAATTTCTTCACTTTGCCGCAGCGCACTCCAGCGCGCGAGAATATTCTCGCCGACGATGAAGTGCTCACCGGTGTGGACTTGCCCGCGCCGCGGCCCGGGACCCGCAGTACGTATCACAAGGTGCTCGACCGCGAGGCCTGGACGCATGCCGTTGTCAGCGCAGCCATCGTACTCGAGATGGAGAAGACGGTTTGCCGTTCGGCGCGTATTGTGCTGGGAGGGGTCGCACCCATCCCGTGGCGCGTTCCGGCCGCCGAGCAGCTGCTGATCGGTAAGCGCATCACGCCGGAGCTCGCCGCGCAGGTGGCCGAGACTGCGCTGGCCGGAGCCAAGCCGCTGCGTAACAATGCCTACAAGGTGCCGCTCGCCAAAACCATCGTGCGTCGCACGGTGCTGGAGTTGACCAACAGGACTGCATGAAGACTCAATTATTTGGAATCCTTACGGCGGCGGCCGCCCTGCAAGCGCAAACCACCCAGCCGGTCGACGCCGGACGCACGCTCTATCAGGCCCGCTGCGCAAGTTGTCATGCGGTGGACTTGGGCGGCGGCGAAGGCCCCCAGCTGGCCGGCGTCAATTTCCGAAACCGCTGGAGCTCCCGCCCTCCCGCCGAGCTGATCGATTTCATCCGGACCAGCATGCCTCCCGCGGCTGCGGGAAGTCTGGATAACGCCGCGGCGGGAAATCTGGCCGCGTTTATTCTCGCGGCGAATGGAACGGCTGCTCCTGCGGCGGCCGCTGCGACTCCTGCACCCGCGCCGCGCGGCATCACCGTCGCCGGGGAAGTGAAGAACTACCAGCCTGTGACCGACGCCATGTTGCGCGATCCCGATCCGGGGGACTGGCTCATGATCCGCCGCAACTATCAGGCCTGGAGCAACAGTCCTCTCACGCAGATCGGCACCGCCAACGTGAAGGATCTCCAGCTGGTGTGGTCGTGGGCCATGATGGACGGCGCGGGCGCGAATGAGCCGACGCCTATCGTGCACAACGGCGTCATGTTCCTGGCCAACATCGGCAACATCGTGCAGGCGCTGGACGCGCGTACGGGCGAGCTGATCTGGGAGAACCGCATCGGTCCGGAGACCGCCAACGGCCAGGGCGCCATTCGCAGCCTCGCGCTGTATCAGGACAAGGTGTATCTCACCACCACCGATGTCCGGCTGCTGGCGCTGGAGGCGCGTACCGGTAAAATCGCGTGGGAAACCCGCATCGCCGATCCCGCAAAAGGATACGCCAGCACCAGCGGACCTCTGATCGTCCAGGGGAAGGTGATTCAGGGCATGGGCGGCTGCGACCGCTACAAGGAAACCGGCTGTTTCATCAGTGCCTACGACGCGCAGACCGGCAAGCAGATCTGGAAGTTCGAGACGGTGGCGCGCGAGGGAACTCCCGGCGGTGATACCTGGGGCAAGCTGCCCAACCTGCTGCGCGCCGGCGGCGACACCTGGATCACCGGCAGCTACGATCCGGTGCTCAATCTCCTCTATTGGGGCG
>DATIRX010000633.1:0-1605 GCA_035469225.1 Bryobacteraceae bacterium | reverse complement strand
GAGGGCGCGGCGATCGCGAGCAAGAAGTTGTGGGGTAAGGCGGGGTCGGCGAATTAGAAATTCCGGCAGGCGGAGTCGAGATCCGCGTCGAGCGAGGTGATGCGGTCCATGTGCACCACCTCGAAGGTTTTCGCGACGCTGCCTTGCGCGCCGGCGACGCGCATCTTTCCGCCGGCCTTCTCGATCCGGCCGTTGCAGGCCACCAGCATGCCGATTCCGGCGCTGTCAATGTAGTCCAGCCGGGTGACATCGATCACCAGCTTGCGGGCGCCCTCATCGATTGCACCTTTTACGGCCCCTTCGACCGTCATCAATTCGTTGCCCAGGTGCAGATGGCCCGTTAATTCCACTACGGTGAGGTCCGGCGCCACTTTTCGGATTTTCGATCCCGGCATGGGAACGATTGTATAATGCTTCATGCCATGAGCAAGACTGCGATGCTGGTCCTGTGCGCGGCGCTGTGGGGCGTTCCCATGTTCGCGCAAGTGGATTTTTCGGGCGAGTGGGCGCCGCTGTATCACGAGAACGGCCCCGAGCGCCTGCCGGGCCCCGAACTGGGCGATTACACCGAGCTTCCGCTGAACGACGCCGCCCGGCTGCGCGCCGACAGCTGGGACGCCGACCGGATCTCGGTGGTCGAGCAGTATCAGTGCCGGCCGCATGGGTCGGATTACGCACTGCGCGGCTTGGGCAACATGCGGGTCACGCGGGAAATCGATCTTGCGACGCAGCGCCTGGTGGCGTTCCACACGCACATGCTGGCCTGGGACAGCGAGCGGACTATATATATGGATGGCCGTCCGCATCCGCCGGAGTACGCCAACCATACCTGGCAGGGTTTTTCGACAGCCGTGTGGGAAGGCAATATGCTGACCGTCACCACCACGCATCTGAAGGAAAACTACCTGCGGCGCAACGGGGTGCCGCGCAGCGATCAGGCCACATCGACAGAACACTGGATACGCCACGGGGATTATCTGACGGTGGTCACGGTGATCGACGATCCCGTATTTCTAACCGAGCCGCTGGTCCGCAGCGATAACTGGTATCTGGATCCGGGACAGCACATCGGCATCTTCGGATGCGAGCATGCTCCGGAGCTGCCCAAGCCGGAGGGCGTGGTTCCCCACCATCTGCCGGGCACGAATCCTTATTTACGCGAGATTTCGGAATGGTATGGACTGCCGTACGAGGCCACTCGCGGAGGGGCGGAAACGCTCTATCCGGAGTACCGGTTGAAGCTGAACGGCTACAAAGCTCCGCCCAAGTGCGATCGCTACTGCACCTGTACGACGTTGTTCGATTGCCAACTCAGATGAAGCCGCTCCTATTTGCAATCTCGCTTTGCGGAAGCGTCTGGGCCCAGGAAGTACACGTCTTCCCCGTGCAGGGCGACGTCTCCATGCTGGTGGGACCGGGCGGGAACATCACGGTTCAGGCAGGCAGAGAGGGGCTGGTGGTGGTGGATACCCAGACGGCTGCTGCGGCTCCGCAAGTGATGGCGGCAATCCGAAAACTTTCCGACACGCCGATCATCTGGGTGATCAACACCAGCCTGGATGCGGATCACATTGGCGGCAATGAGGCGCTCCTGAAGCTGGGCGG
>DATIRX010000632.1:0-13667 GCA_035469225.1 Bryobacteraceae bacterium | reverse complement strand
CCTGGATGGCAGCGTGTTCAACAACCCTTGGGATCTGGCGAACATGCCCATGCCGTTCCCCGATGCGCTCCAGGAGTTCAAGGTTGAAACCAGCGCGCTCACGGCGTCCAACGGCATCCACGCCGGCGGCACCGTCACCGGACTGACCAAATCGGGCACCAACGCCTTCCACGGCGACTTGTTCGAATTCCTCCGCAACGGCGATATGAACGCGCGGAACTTCTTCGCGCCTACACGCGATACGCTCAAGCGGAATCAGTTTGGGGGCACCATCGGCGGTCCCGTCAAAAAGGACAAGTTGTTCTTCTTCTTTGGCTATCAGGACACCATCACCCGTCAGGATCCCTCGATAAACCCTGCCGCAACGTTCGTCCCGACGGCCGCGATGGTTGCGGGCGACTGGAGCGCCTGCCCCCAGAATCTGAACTCTCTTCCGGCTGCGGTCAAGAGCTTGTTCGTCAACAACCAAATCAGTCCCACGCTGTATGACAAGGCTACGCTCAAACTGGCTGCGCTGCTGCCGAAGTCCTCCGCCCCGTGCGGTAATACGTCCTTCGGCCTGACTACCCGGGTCAACGAAGGGTCGTATGTCGCTCGCGGCGATTACCAGACCAGCCAGAAGAACTCGCTCTTCGGCCGGTATTACCGGATTCACTACTTCCGGCCCCCGGCCATGAACTTTACGCCGGACAATATTCTTACCAGCGCGCAAGGCGGCTTGGATGACGCCGATCAGTCCTGGGCCTTCGGCGATACGTATTTGTTCGGCCCGACGCTGGTGAATCAGTTCCGCGCGAGCGTGAACCGTATCGGCATTCATCGCTTTGCACACGACTATGTCGACGCCTGCGAGCTTGGCGCGAAGTTGGTTTATTGCGGATACACACCTCACCAGAGCGGGTTTACGGTGACGGGCGCTTTCAATGTCGGCCCCGGCACCGGAGGGGAGGCGAATGCTCACTCTACGCCGATTGAGCTCAACGATGACATGAGCTGGGTCAAGGGCAGCCATCAGATCAACTTCGGCGGGGGCGGAGCAGTGAGCAAAATGCTGTTCAACGGCAACGTCTACGCTCAAACCAACTGGACGTTCCCGAATCTGCCGCAATTCCTGCTCGGACAATTCAACACAAACTCACTCTCCTTGCCCAACACTCTGGATTTACAGAAATGGTTCGTGAATGCGTATGTGCAGGACACCTGGAAAGTGACTCCCCACCTTACCCTGAACGCCGGCCTGCGCTGGGAACCGTTCCTGCCTCCCTCCGAGCTCAGGGGCTACATCTACAATTTCAGCATGGCGAATATGATCAACAACGTGAAGACCACGCAATTTGTGAATGCGCCCCCCGGACTGACCTTCCCGGGAGATCCTGGTTTTCAAGGCAAGCAGGGCATGAATTCGTACTGGCACCTGTTTGCGCCCCGCCTGGCGCTTGCCTGGGACCCCAAGGGCGACGGTAAAACGGTGGTCCGCGCTTCCTTCGGAATCGGTTACGAGTTCGTCTCTGGTGAGATGCTGGTTAACTCGGCGGATGCCCCGCCCTTTGGAGGCACCGCCATTTGGGCGGGCCAGTTCAGCGATCCTTACGCCACCAATCCCGGTGGGAACATTTTCCCCTATACGGTCGACAAGAATGCGCCGTTTGTGAAAGCCGGCACCTACATCTATCCGCACCCCGGACTAAAGCCCACCTCGGTGAATCAGTGGAACCTGGTGGTCCAGCGGCAACTGGGCCGGGACTGGCTGCTGTCGGCGAGCTATATTGGCAGCGAAAGCACGCACCTGTGGGACTCCTACCAGGTGAATCCAGCGGTCTTCATTCCGGGAAACTGCGCCGCCGGGCAGTATGGCCTCACAGCTCCCGGCCTTTGCTCACCGGCCGGGAACACCAACTCGGCGTTCCGGCGAACATTCGCGCTGGCGGGATACCCTGGCAACCCTTACTACGGGTTTGTGGAATCGCTGGACTCCGGAGGGACGGGCAGCTACAACGGCTTGGTTCTGGCTATCACCAAACGCTTGAGCAAGGGCCTGCTGATCAGCGCCAACCATACTTGGTCGCACTGCATCAGCGACCTGTCCATCGGCAACAGCACCGGTAACGCGGGAGCAGGTCGGCTCATGCCCAATAACCGGAGATACGATCGAAGCAACTGCCAGTCCAACGAAATCGGCGGAACATTCTCCTCCGATCGCAGGCACATTTTCAATGCGACGGTGGTGTATGAAATACCGAAATTCTCCCATCACAACGTAAGCCTGCTGGCCTCCGGCTGGAAGTTCGCCGAGATTTTCCGCGCCACATCCGCGGCCTGGGTTTCCGCCGGGCTGTCGAGCGACGTATCGCTGACCACCGCGGCCGCCGGCATCCAGCGGCCCGTCCAGGTATTAAAAGACCCCTTGTGTCCTAACCCTGGTCCGGCTCCGAGTTGCTGGATTAATCCAGCCGCCTTCGCCAGCCCGGCATTGGGGACGCTGAGCCCCATGGGACGCATGAACATTCCAGGTCCTGGGGTATGGCAGTTCGATACGGCCGTCTCCAGGGAGTTTCGCATCCGCGAGCGAGGGGCACTGGAGCTGCGCGCCGAAGCCTTCAACGTGACCAACAGCATGCGCCCGGGAGTCTCGTTGCCCAGCTTGCAGGCAGGCGCTTCGGGCCTCGGCCTTACCTTCGGTGCGCCAACCTTTGGCACGGTCACCAGCGCGCTGGATCCGAGGATCCTACAGGTGGCGATCAAACTGTCCTTTTAGGGAGTCCGTCAGCGTATAGCTAGCGCCATCCCGAGGAGCGTCCGCAGAGTGTCGACCAGGGTTATTGTCAGGTCCGCCTGCGGAACACCGGCTCGCTCCAGCAATTGCCGCTGCCTCGTCACCCAGGTTCGCGAAGGGCGGCGGCGCTGTTCAAGGTAATCCATCGCTTCCAACGCAGCGGACGACAAGTCCCGCACGTGCTCTGCCAGCGGAACGGTCTCGCGCAGATTCGGATACTGTTCCAGGATCGGTTTCGCTGCCACGGAGTTGTCGCGCCAGCGGGTAAGCCGGGCACGAATGTCCTGGCGGTGCGCGCTCCATTCGGAGATGGAGGAGAGCAGCAGCCGGGAGGCCCCGCTGTCCGGATCCGCGGTGTCCACCAGACGGTCTAACGTGACCAGCGGACGGATTTCGTTGGCGGTAGCGCGATTCGCGGCGCGAACCGGCCTGAGAGTTTCCAGGAGGATGGCGAGCGGCTCAGCCGAAGCGGAGTCCGCCATGCCCGCCAGCAAGCGGCGCCGATGCAGATCCAGATCGATATCGACAGTCTTCAGATATTGTCTGGCAGCTTCCAGCCGGGAATACATCGCACTGACATCGCGTACCTGTTGGGAGGACCAGAGACGCTCGGCAATCGCCGCTGCGCGAGGCCACAGCCGCAGGTCAAGGTTCTCGGGCGAGATGTGTTCGGTCCAAAGGCAGGCTTCGCCCCCCAAAATTCGCGCTCGTTCCGCCGCCGGGACGCCCGCCATCTCGCCATCGAAAGGATCAACCAGGTAGTGCTCGGCCGCAGGCTGTAGCTGGTCCAGGTAGTAACCGAAGGAGAGAATACCCGGATGGCCGGAGCGGACCGTCTGTGCCAACGCACTGAGGCCTCGCCAGGATTGTACGGTCGCATCCGGCGGTAAGCCCGCGCCCAGAATCTCATCCCACCCGATCATTTTCCTGCCGCGCGAAGCCAGTATTTGCTGAACCCGCCGGTTGAAGTATTCCTGCAATCCCTGCGCCGTGCCGATCCCTTCGGACTTCATGAACGCCTGGACCGAAGCACTCCGTTTCCATTGGGCCGAATCCACTTCATCGCCGCCGATGTGTATGTACGCGTCGGGAAACAGCTCTACGATCTCACCGATGAAGCTGTCCAGGAATGCATACACCTCGGGGAGGGATGGATTCATCACCGGCTCGAAAAGGCCTGCCTGACGCTGGATCTGATACGGGCCCGCTTCGGATGCCAGCTCGGGATAGCCCACGAACCAACTGGTGGCGTGACCGGGCATGTCAAACTCCGGAACTACCCGGATTCCGCGATCGGCCGCAAAAGAGACAATATCGCGAATATCGTCCTGGCTATAAAACAAACCATCCGAGCCCAATCCATGCAACTTGGGAAACGCCTTGGATTCCATCCGGAACCCTTGGTCGTCGCTGAGATGCCAGTGGAGCACGTTGTACTTGAACGCCGCCATTCCATCCAGGGTGCGCTTGATGGCTGGAACGGGAATGAAGTGGCGGGAGCAATCGAGTAAAAGTCCTCGCCACACAAATCGCGGCTGATCCTGGATCAAGACGGCAGGGAATCTGGCGGGGCCCTGATCTGTTCGCATGGTCTGAAGAAGCGTCTCGAGTCCGCGCAGAATTCCCACGGAAGTGGGAGCGCGGAGGCGGGCTTGCGTCGAGTCGATTTCGATCGCGTAGGATTCATCTTCGGTGAGGCGCGGGACGGAGGGTCCGTTCTGCTGCCATTCGATCCGAAGCTGCGCTCCCGTCCCCCCGGCAGTGACCGCGGATACCGGACTCAGCGTGATTCCAGCCGTCCGGCCGAGCCGATGGAGAAATCGTTCCACAGCGGACTGGACCCGGCCGCTTGAAGGACCCTGCAGGACGACGCGAAAGGAAGAATCAATCGATAGGGCTCCCGAACGGACCGTCACAGACCTGGGGGCGGGCATCAAAGCCAGGTCGGCCGCGGAAGTTCCTGCAGCCACAAACAGGGTTCCACAACAGATCGCGGCGAATCGTCCGGCAGAACTCATCGTTGACGCAATTGTGCCACGGCTCGCCGATTAAGGAAATAGTCCTAAAGAACCACCCTATACCGGTCGAAGTACATGTCAGGGGACGCATGACTACTCGACGACGCCATACGAGCTCGAACCTGCTCTTAGCACTGCTCTGGCTCGGCTTCGTGGGTCTGTGGGTTCGTGTGTTTCAACGAACCGAGCTAAAAGACGTGGGGGTCTCGCTGGGTCTGCTGCTGGGACTGGGCGGCCTCTATGGTTTAACCGTGGCGATCTGGGTTGGTCACAATATCTCACTGGCACGAAGAAGGAACCGTCGCCGGGCCAATGAAGAGATCACTATCTTCCCCTCGCACGACTATTTAGGTCTGCCCGTGGAAATTCGCTCAAACCTGGTGACTGAGCAGGAGATCGAGATTAGGATTTCGAACGGGGTCAAGCAGTATCTGGTAGCAGATAAATCCGTCGACATCGCGCGGCTCGATGAGGCCGTGACCGCCGATCGTCGCGTGGCCCGTCCGGAAACGGGAGATCTCGTGTCCAAACCGGGAGGTGCACAATGAACGAACTGGCGACGCTCCATCCTGTTCTGGACGCCATCAATCATTCGACGATCTACCTGGTCGCCATTGCGTTTTACGGACTGTATCCCGTTATTACCAGTCTGATATGGATGGCCACGGCATTCGTGTATTATGTCCGGCGCGATATGCGGGAACCGGACGCTCCGGTTTCGGATGCGAAGCTGCCGTTGGTTTCGGTCCTGCTGCCGGCTTACTGCGAAGAGGAGGTCATTAGCCACTCGATCGCGGGCCTGCTGAAGCTCGATTATCCGAACTTTGAAGTGATCGTGATCAATGACGGTTCTCCCGACGGGACCGCCGCGAAAGTGCGGCCGTTTCTGAGCGATCCGCGCGTACGTCTGCTGAACAAGATTACCAATGAAGGCAAGGCCATGGCGCTGAACGACGCCATCCCATGCGCGAAGGGCGATCTGTTGCTGGTGATGGATGCGGACGCGGTTCCGGATCCTCAATTGCTGCGCGTCATGGTTCCGCACTTCCGTTACTCGAGGGTAGCGGCCGTGGCCGGGAATCCCCGGGTCAGCAACGTTACCAATCTGCTTACCCGCTTGCAGGCCGTAGAGTTCAGTTCCGTCATCGGTCTGATGCGGAGGGCCCAGCGAATCTGGGGCCGCGTGATGTGCATCTCCGGCGTGGTCGGGATGTTTCGGAAGTCCGCCGTAATCGATGTTGGTCTGTACACGCCGGGCATGGCCACCGAGGATATCGATCTGACCTGGAAACTGCAGCGCCGCTTTTACGATGTCCGCTATGAGGGCAGAGCACTGGTGTGGATGATTGTGCCGGACACGGTGAGCCTGTGGTGGAGTCAACGCAAGCGCTGGGCGCTGGGACTGGGGCAGGTGCTCCGCCGGCACGCATCGATCTTCCTCGACCTGCGCCTCCGGCGCATGTTTCCGTTGTTTGTCGAGAGCGCGCTGTCCTATATTTGGTCACTGACGTTTCTCTCGGTCACCGTTTTTTGGATCATCTGCTTTTCCCTCGGATATCCGCCCAAGGGTGGATCGCCGGTCCCCAACCTGTGGGGCATGCTTTTGTTCACATTCTGCCTGCTGCAACTGGCGTGCGGCACCTGGATCGATTCGAAATACGACCCGGATATCAAGCGGCATTTCCCGGCCAGTATCCTCTATCCCAGTTTTTACTGGGTCCTGCTGGCCACCACGGCTTTCGTCTATACCACCCGGGGCCTCCTGAAGCGCATCAACCTGATGGCGCCCACCCGGTGGCACATCCAACACAGTCATGCAAAGAGCCTGTAGCGAGTTTCGATTCCCGGTGTGCTGTGCGGTCCTCGCGATCTGCGGTGCAGGCGTGTTGCGCGCTCAAGCCAATACCGCCGAGTCGACACGGCAGGCCGTGGCTCTAGCCGAAGAAGCGACGCAGTAGGCCCGAGCCGGAAAGACCGAAGACGCGCTCGCGCTGTTCCGGCAAGCGCTCCCGCTGGCACCAGACAACGTGCCCATTCTGAGGGACTATGCCGTGATCCTTGGCTGGGGCGAACATTATAGCGAGGCAACCAAGGCGATTCGCCGGATCATGACGCTGGAGCCGGAACAGCCCGACTGGGCGCTGCGTGAATATGCCCGCAGCTACCTTTTCGGCGGGGAAACTCAAGCCGCGCTGGATATTCTGAACAAGCTGGTCAGCCGCGGGGATTCCTCCGAAACGGTCCTGATGCGCCGGGCACTGGCTTTGCGTTGGCTGGGTCAGGCTAAGGAAGCGCAAACCGCATACGAAGTGGCGCGGGATCTTTATCCGGCATCGGGGGCCGCGCGAGCAGGCGCAGTTTACAGTCTTGGCGACCAGAACAAGCTTCCGGAGGCCCTCCGGACCGCGGAGGCGGGTCTTCGCGATCTGCCGAACGATCCTGATCTCATCAAGGCGAAGATCAAGGTCCTGAACTGGATGAGCCGTCATCTCGAAGCCCAGCAAGTACTGGATGGAATCCCCACTTCGCTTGAGAATGACCGTGAAATTCTGGAAGACCGCGTTTACGCGGCCCGCTGGGGCGGCGATCCGGGGATGGCTGCCCGCACGGTGCGGCGCCTGGACGCGGATTTTCCGAATAACGCCGCAACGAAAAAGCTGGTCAATCAGATCGAGCTCGAATACGGCGCATCCCTCGCGCCTGGATTCCGTTACATTTCTGATAGCGATGGGCTCATCGATAGAACTTGGAGCGGGGAATTCGCGGTTCATCTCAGCCCGGCCAACGAGCTTCGCACCGGTTACCTTTATCGCCAGCTTTGGCAAGGCGAGTCCTTGTTCTGGCGCCGGTACGATTTGGGCTGGAGCGGCGTGCTGAGCCGGCGGGTGCGCGGGTACGCCTCGGCAAGCGATATGAATTACGGAACCGGATCCACACACCGGATTGTCGGCGATGGCGGGTTTGCTTTCGTGCTGAGCGATTCCGCCCGGATCACTGCCGGCGGAGGGACCATCGCGATGGATGCGTTCCGCGCGACGCAAAACCACGTGACGGCGAACTTCGCATCGGGAGATCTGACGCTCGCACCTAATACGTTCACACAGCTCCAGGCGCGGTATGCGCGCTACGATTTTTCCGACGGCGTGAGACGGGACCGCACGGATCTCGAAGCACTGTTCCAGATCCATTCCCAAGGCGTGAAGCTTCGACTGGGATGGCGGTCGAATCTGATGTGGCATAACGGCAGCACTTCGGATTTCTATAGTCCTGAAACGTTCCAGTCTCATCTTGCACTGGCGCAGATGTCCGGGCGTATCGCCCGCCCGCTAGAGTATTCGGTTGAGGTGGCTGGCGGCTGGCAAATGGAGCCGGGGACACCCCTGGAGAATCCCATCCAGGTTTCCGCTCGCCTGGCCTGGCATCCGACCGATAACTTCCGCGCCTTGATCGAGGTCGGCCGGACCACCTCTTCCCTGGACCGAGTCACGGCGGACCGGAACCCGTATACGCGCCGTGTCGCCAGCATCGGCATCGTCTACAGCTTCCACTAGAGTGAGTTGCCTCGCCAGGGAGAGCGAAGGCACGGCCTTCAGGCCGGCCTGAAGCTTTGGATCAGGTCCGAGGCTGGTTCCGCAAAGTCCGTCCCACGCTGAGAGCGAGCAGACCCGCGATCGCGAATCCCGTCGATAGCATCCATCGCTCGTTCCCGTGGCCATGGCGCAGCAACTCAATCGTCATGATCAAGGCAGCCAGAATCAGGAGCGCCAGCGATATTCCGCGATGGAAGCGCCCGATGGCGGAGCTTAACCATGGGTCCAAAGAAACCGCGATCTCGCGCCCGCTGTCGGAGTCGGTGCAGCTGGCTTTGATGGGGCACCCGTTGCAGGTGCGGGCCGGAGCGCGGTACCGAATCACACGCAGGTCATTGTCGATCTCGGCCCGTTCCAGCCGGGCGCCGTGCGGACATTCCCAATGATCCGCGTGCCTGTGGAATCGGAACCCGCCGGTGTGATATTGATCCGCGCGCCGGTGGGAATGCCGTCCCATCCACTCCATTCCGGCCGCGATAACCACCAGCAGCAGGGCGTAGGCGGTTGCCACTAGCGGCTCGGTATGGAACAGGGCAAGCATGCGTCAGGGTTCCTGCACTTCGGCGAAAAGCACGGTTTCCGGCTCTTCCAGCGTGGTGCGCGTAACCGCGTGGCGGACCCCCAGCCAGCAGACGTACAGCAGCGGCAGTACGCCTCCCGCAATGAACAGCACATCGCCCGGCAGGCGCAACCATTCGAGAAATGAATTCGCGTCGCCGGTCAGGTATTTCAGCGAGCGGGCCTCGAAGTAGCCGTGGTTCACAGATTCGTAGAGCTGTAATAGCCCCAGCGGGAACAGTGTCGCGAAGACCATCCACGCCAGGCCCAGGTTGAGCGACCAGAAGCTGACTTTCGCCGCGCGGTCCGGCCATCGTTCCTCGGGAATCAGGTATCGGACGCAGAACAAGGCCAGCCCGACGGCCAGCATCCCGTACACGCCCATCATGGCGGCATGCCCGTGGTTCGAAGTGAGGGCCGTTCCAATTTCGTAATACGACACCACCGGAAGATTGATCAGGAATCCAAAAACGCCGGCTCCCAAAAAGTTCCAAAAGCCAACTGATACCAGAAACATCACCGCCCAGTAGTGCGGGAAGGCCGTGGAAGACCTGGATTGCTGCTGCGCTCCGAGCTGGAGGAAGCTCCATGCTTCTACTGTCAGAAAGGTCAGCGGGATCACCTCCGCGGCGGAGAAGAATGCGCCCAGCGCCAGATGCTCTGCAGGCGTCCCCGAAAAGTAAAGGTGGTGCATCGTCCCGATGACGCCGCCCGCCGAGTACAGCACAATGTCCAGGTAAATTACAGTCAGCGCCACGCGTTCCGCCACCACTCCCAGCAGAACGAAGATACAGGCCACCATGATGGTGGTGAACAGTTCCAGAAAATCCTCCACCCACAGATGGACCACCCAAAATCGCCAGAAATCCGTCGTCGTGAAGTGGCTCTCCGGCTGGGCCAGCAGCCCCACCGCGTAAAACGCCGGGATCGCCAAGGCGGAAAATAAGAACAGCCATGGCATGTTGCCTTTGTGTTCCATCCGCAGACGACCTCGCAGGGCCAGGTACAGCATCAAGACCCAGAAACCGAGGCCGAGCGTGAGCAGAATCTGCCAGAAGCGCCCAAGATCCAGATACTCAAATCCTTGATCGCCAAACCAGCTCCAGCCGCGTTGGATCCATCCGTGGATGCCCGCGAATTCGCCCGCCATGCTTCCGAAGACGACTATCGCCAGCGCGAATAACAGGCCGATGGCCAGCCATTTCTGACTCTTCGGCTCCCGCCCCCCGATCATCGGTGCGAGAAAAATTCCGGCGGCCAGAAACGATGTGGCTACCCAGAAGATCGCCAGCTGCAGATGCCACGTCCGGGCCAGGTTGAAGGGGAGAATCCGCGCCAGATCCAGCCCAAAGAAGCTCGATACGTCGGCGCGGTAATGTTGGGAGGCGGCCCCGACCAGCGTCTGGAGCAGGAACAGCAGCGCCATCACCAGGAAGAACCACCCGCACACGCGCTGCGCGGGAGTCAGCGCGACCATGCCGGGCGCCCGAAACGTAAGCGTCTTGCGTTCTCGCCCATGCCAGCCCAGGAAGTTCCATCTTCCGAATGCCGCGAACAGAAGACCGATGCCGCCGAGCAGAGCGATCAACGAGAGGACGCTCCACAGCACGGCATTCGCAGTCACTCGATTTCCGACTAAAGGCTCGGGCGGCCAATTGTTGGTGTACGAGTAATCCGTTCCCGGCCGGAGCGCGGAAGCAACCCACGCCGACCAGGCGAAGAATGCGGTCAATTGATCCGTGTCGCGACGGTCGGAGATGGCCCCGGGCCGGAGTCCGGATCGCGTGGAGGGATCACGAAAGAACCCCCAGTAGTAATCCTTAAGCTGGCCATGCGCCGCGGACTGCGCCGACGTAAACGGGAGCGTGTCATTCACCGCATCGTAACGATTTACCTTGAACTCCTCCACGGTCTGACTATTCGCACTATTGGACTTCTGGCCGCCATGCGCTTCCAAGACGCTCGATGCGGAGCGGCGCAGGTAGTCGGCCGTATAGTCGGGCCCCAAGTACGCGCCATGCCCAAAGATCGAGCCGTACTCCATGAGGCCGTTGCGCAGAAACACCTGCTGGCCGCCGATGATGTCGTCACGCGTGAAAAGAACATTGCCTTCCGGGTCCACAACGCGTGCGGGAATGGGGGCTTCGCCGGTGTAGGTTCGATACGCCAAAAGACCTAGCACGAAGAAGCCGAACAAAACCACCACCGCTACTGCTTGAATCCAGCCTTTCGAAACCAGCAGCTCTCTCTTTCGGAATTCTTCCACGGATGTCTGCTCCTTTCACGAACGTCATGCCCGCGTGGGAGTTGCGGGATCGCCGCGTTTGCAACTATATACGATTCCCAGGACCGATGGGGTGGGTGTCGCTGGCGCTCACCATGCCGCCCTTGCAACCAGACCTGCCGGGGTTTTGTATCAGGGTTTCCGCAGGCTGGGACAGGATTGTCCCTGACCTAAAGTTTAACCAGCGGAATCCCGATAAGATGATGTTGTTCGGCTGAGGATGCTACACGTCCCCGCTTTGATGAAAGGTCGCAATCCACGCATGAAGCGATCCGTATGTAAGCAAGTCCCTCTGTTCGCCGCAGCTCTGGCGGCCATTTTCCCCGCGTTCGGGCAAAAGACGACCAGCATCACTCTGGCAAATATCAGCGGTGTGACAGCGGCAGCGACCGGGGGCCGGCCGATCGCCCTCAGCGGAACCGGCGCTGTAAGCCCGTTCGGGAGTGCCACGGTAAACTTCAGTGGTTTCAAGGATCAGCTCACCACCGGCTTGACCCAAGGTACCTTCATATTCTTTTTCAATCGAGTGGACAGCTTCAGCGTTACGCTCCCGGCTCAGGCCATCGGCAAGAACACGTCGCTGACGCTGCCCGGGCCGATCACCGGAGGCACCGGAATCTATCTGGGCGCCACGGGTTCCGTCAACTGCACGCTCAAGTACACGGCCGCGACGTCCAGCGCCGGTACTTTCACGCTGACCGGTTCCGGAAGCATCACCGTGGGCCAAACCACGACGCCTATCTCGCTGGTCAACTTTAGCGGCACTGCGTCCGTGACCGATACCCTGGCGGGAACCCTCACGGCGACGCCGGTGGGCAGCGTGGCTCCATTCGGGAACGTGATGGTGAACTTCAGCGGGATGAAGACCCCCGGCAACCCCAGCCGGATTCAAGGCACGCTGACGTTCGTGTTCAACGCCAACGATAGCTTCACCGCCTCGTTCTCCTTCCTTTTTGCCCCGCTCACGCTTTCCGCCAGCCTGCCGTGCACCATTACCGGGGGGACCGGAGCATTTCGGGGCGCCAGCGGCTCCCTGGCTGCTACCATCACGCTGAGCTCCGATATCAGCACGTTCACGCTAACCGGCTCGGGCACGATTACGCAGCCCCCGCCGGGAACTCCGGTGATTACCTCGGTGAAGACGGCGTTCGGCTCGCCGGCCATCGCGCAAAACACCTGGCTTGAGATCAAGGGACTAAATCTGGCGCCGAGCAACACGCCCGCGGGCGGCGTCTTCTGGAGTACGGCTCCTGAATTCACCTTGGGGCGGATGCCCACGCAAATCGGCGGAGTCAGCGTAACGGTGAACGGCTTACCGGCGTACGTGTGGTGGTTCTGCAGTGCCCTCACCACATCGGCCTGCGAGAGCGACCAGATTAACGTGCTTTCTCCGCTGGACAATACCCTGGGTCAAGTGCAGGTTGTCGTGACGCGTCAAAGCATATCGTCCGCGCCCATGGTTGTAAACATGCAGCCGATTGCACCGTCTTTTCTCTTGTTCGACACAACGGGACACAGCGTGGCGACGCACACCGACTTCAGCTTGCTTGGCCCGGCCAATCTGTTTCCGGGGCTGACGACACCCGCGCGTCCCCAAGAGGTCGCCATCGTCTGGGCGACCGGTTTTGGTCTCCCTGCAACTTCCTTGGTGGCCGGGTCCGCCACTCAAACAGGCTCACTTCCGGTGCTGCCGGTCTGCCAGATCGGGAGTGCGCCGGCGACTGTGAATGCCGCGGTCCTGGTCGGTCCGGGATTGTATGCGCTGTTCGTGGTGGTGCCGGGGGGAGCAGCCAACGGAGACAACCTAGTGACTTGCTCTTATCGGAATTCGACGACCCCGGCCGGCGATCTGGTCACCGTACAGCGATAAGCCGCCGCGGGTGGAAGCTGCTCGCCGCGGCCCGAACGCGTTCAGGACATTCTGGTCGCCCGGACGATGAACCTGTCCGGTGCGGGGCCCACATAGTAAAAGGGATAACAGGTAACCAGAGTCAGGACTTCATCTCCATCCGAATTCAACACGGCCACGTTATCCGGGTTTACGACTTTCGTAGACACGACGCGGTAACGGTACTCGCCTCGCGGCGTGGTGAGGGTGATGATGTCGTCGGGCTGGATATTCCTAAGCGGGCGGAAAAAGGTGTCGCGGTGACCGGCGATTTCAACGTTGCCGGGCTGTCTTGGCGGGCCACCAAGCTTGCCGCGGACAACCTTGAACGCCATGATGAAAAAATTGGGGATTTCCCGCGCTGACTTATAGAAGAGCGCGCAAAAGGGCCACTGGCGTGCATGGTTCAACACGCGGAGAAGGAGTGTTAACCCATGCTTTGGACGATAGCAGTTATCCTGTTTGTGATGTGGGCGCTGGGACTGGTCACCGGCTTCGCCATATCCGGGTTTATTCACATTCTGCTGGTGCTGGCGATTGTGGTTGTTCTCATCCG
>DATIRX010000631.1:0-2983 GCA_035469225.1 Bryobacteraceae bacterium | reverse complement strand
ATCGGGGCCGGCGTGGTCGCGGTGACCTACACCATGGTGCCTTTTGGGGACGCGGCCATGCTGGTGCTGGGTTTTCCGCTGGGCTTTTTCTCATCGGGCGTGTTCAGCGCCATGGGCCCATTCTTCACCGAACATTTTCCGACGCGCGTCCGCGGAGTCGGCCAGGGGTTCGCCTACAACGCCGGACGTGCCACCGGTGCGCTTTTTCCGACTCTCGTCGGCCTGCTTTCGGCCAGGATGCCGCTGGGCGAGGCGATCGGGCTATTTGCCGGAATCGCGTACGCGACCATGGCGATCGCGGCCTTTCTGCTGCCGGAAACACGCGGCAAGGTGCTCACAAGCTAACGCCTGTGGCACGTTACTTGGGGATCTGGGGAACCACCAGGTGGAATATTTTGACGGGCGCGGCGGTTGCGCGAATAGTCGCCGATTCCGACGGACCCAGGTATACGCCCATCCCTTTCGTTGCGTCGTGATCCTTGCCGTCGAGCCGGATGCTGCCTGTGCCTTCCATGAGATAAAGCAGCTGGTGCTTGTCGCTCGCGCCGCTGTCGAATGTTTCACCGGGCTTCAGCCAGCGCAGGGTGCCCACCACGTTCTTGGCCCCGGCGAGTTTCTCATTCAGGATCTCAGTCGCTTCACCCTGCGGGGTCTTCACCCGCGGCAGCTGGTTGGTATTGATGAACAGAGTTTGGGGCATTAGGTTTGAATCCACACGCGGCCATCCACGCGATTCCACTTCAGATCTTCCGGAGTGCCGTCAAGAATGGTGGTCACAAAGCGATTGGGCGCCTGGAACTCGAAGTAGAACAGCGGCGATTCGGTAGCGCGCAGGCGATGCGTCGCTTCGGCCGGGATGAATACCAGGTCGCCGGGGTTGACGTCGCGAATGCCCTCGGGCGTTTCCACGCTGCCTTTGCCTTCCATGATGAAGTAGAAGTGCTCGCAGTTCTCATGCAAGTGCAGCGGCGATGCCGCGCCCTGCTTGTAGCGCATGATTCCGGCCAGCATGTCGTCGATGTGCGTCAGCTCTTTGTTGACGAAGAAGGTCCGCTCGCGGCCCGGGACGGCCGAGACCAGCTTGGGTAACTCGTCTTCGTGGAAAATATACGCCATTTTTTCAATCCTTTCCTAATGGGGCCGATACGCCAGGCGCGCGACTTCGGCGTAGGGTGCGGCCGCGACCGTCGCCCGTATTTCAGCTTGCACGTGGCGTTCAACGGTCGGTTTCGGCGATCCGCCACCTTCCTCGCCCCAGATGAGCGATACCTCCGTGCCGGGCGCGCTATGCGCGACGTCCACCATGGCCAGCGAAATCATCGCGCGTTCGTTGTAGGTGTAGCCGGTGTACGTCGACACGCCAATGGTCTTACCGTTCTTCAGCACTTTGTCATAGGGCAGAGTCGAATAGTTCGCTAAGGGCAGATCGATATACTTCGCGATGGGTCCGCGGCCGCTGAACAATGAGCCGAAGACATGCCCGACGTCCTCACCGTTCCAGACCAGGGTCACCTTCTTGCGCTGCTGGCGATCGGCCATCTTTTCAAGCGCCGCGCGGCCCACGAAATCATGATCGAACTTGACGAAAGGTCCGTAGCCCAGATCGTAAGGCGTCAGATAGTAATCGGTGATGTCATCCGAATAGAAGCTGCCGCCCAGCGACGCCATGGTTTCATAGCTCTTTGCGGTCAGCCACTGGCGGTACGCCTTCATCTCCCCGCCAACATACACCGCCGGCAGCGGAGACGGAATCCACCCGGATTCCAGGCAACTGGTGGGATACGTCCGCGCGCCCACTTGTTGGATGCCGAATTCCTGACCGGCTGCAACGATCGCATGCTTCACGGCTTCACCGTGCTCCCATGCGCCAAACAATTCCCACCCCGGCTGTCCGACCATTCCGTGCCGCAAGGCATGCACGGGGTGGCCGGCGATGGTGATCACGCTCATGTTGAAAAACTTGATATCCGGCGCGGGTTGCCCCGTTACCTTCTCCATGACCTTCAGTGCATGGGGGCCCTGGACCTGGTATCGGAAAACCTTTCGCTTTCCCTGGTTCACGGCGGACCGCTGGTCGAGCTCGGCCTTGGCCTTGTAACCGCCGGTCTCGACGTGATATTGCACCCAGTTCGACGCAGGGGGACGCCCGACCAGATTGAACCTGTTCTCATCCAGATAAAACAGGATCGCATCGCCGATCACGTAGCCCTGGTGATTGCACGCGACAAATTGCTTGGCCTGATTGACTTTGAAGTTCTTGAAGCTGTTCACCCCGAGATCGGAGAACACCTTGAGTGCGTCGGGGCCTTCCACATAGAGATCCGTCATGTGGTGGGACTGGTCGAAGAGCGCGCAGGTTTCCCGCCAGGAGCGCTGCTCATCTCTCCAGTTGGTGAACTCGAACTGCACCACGGGAAACGCGTAGGGTCCTATCTGCGAGTTGCGTAACAGCTTGACCGGACTCCCGGCGGCCTCTATCGCCTCTTCCAAGTTTCGATAACTCATGGCTGCTGGTAACTCCTCGTTGTTTCCAAGGCTGCGGCCAAATCGTTCAAAAAGGCGGCGGCCTGGGCGCCATCGACCA
Source organism: Bryobacteraceae bacterium (assembly GCA_035469225.1). Classification (GTDB taxonomy): domain Bacteria; phylum Acidobacteriota; class Terriglobia; order Bryobacterales; family Bryobacteraceae; genus Palsa-187. The sequence continues at coordinate 399 of DATIRX010000631.1, read as the reverse complement.
CGCGATGGTCGCTCGAAAGCGTGATGGTCATCATCGGACGGACAGCCGGCTGGCCGTTCACAGCCACAACACGATCGCGTATTCGACCCACGGCAAGCACGGCGGCCTGCGGCGGCGTGATGATGGCACTGAACGCGTCGATCCCGTGCGTCCCCAGGTTGCTGATGGTGAACGTCCCGCCGCCGATATCCGCCGGGCGGAGACGTCCGGACTTGGCGCGCTCCGCGAGGTCTTTTCGTTGCGCAGCGATTTCCGCTATGTTCGCTGCGGCGGCGTTGGGGATCACGGCGCCGACGACGCCTTCAGGCACAGCCACGGCCATCGAAATATTGACAGAGGGATTGAGCCGAATCGCCTGGCCTGTCCAGCTCGCGTTCATTTTGGGATGCGCGAGCAGCG
>DATIRX010000630.1:0-5736 GCA_035469225.1 Bryobacteraceae bacterium | reverse complement strand
ATTCAGACTGGTCTCTCACGGGGAACTCCATGGTCATGGCTTCCATCCAGTCGCCGATCTTCTGGTGTTTGATGGCGGCGATTTTGCCCTGCGGATCCAGGCGAAGCACTTCGCCGTGCAGCGGATAGCGGCGAACAGTCTCGTCTTTCGCTTCTTCTTTCACAGCGGTGTTTGTGGATTTCTGGCACGCGACCGTCAGGAAAAACAGTAAGACCGCGGTGCATATTCGCATGCTCTGAGCATACAAGAAGGCGGGGACCATGGCGATCCCCGCCTGCGCTCAAGATTTGCTTCGAGGACTCGGGCGGATTAGAAGCTGAGCTTTGCAGACAGCTGAATCACCCGCGCGTTACTGCCGAAGACCTGGTCCCACTTTCCGAACAGCGGATTGCCGGGAGTCAGATAGTTGGTTTCGTTCACATGGCTGGCGCTGAGCACGCTATTAATCCATCCGGTGGTGTATTGCGGATGATTCAGCGCGTTGTAGAAATCGCCGCGCACTTCCACCCGATAGCGCTCGCCGGCCGTGAAGGCCTTGATTACATTCAGGTCGAAACTGTTGATGCCCTGGGTGGGCAGGATGTTGCGGCCGGAGGTGGCCAGTGCGCCTTGCGCGGCGCGGATGAACCGGGCATTCGGATTCACAGCCAGATAGGCGACCACTTGTCCCGCGCTGTTCTTCAGCTGGGTGACATCGCTTCCGGTCCCGGCCACACCGGCATTATTCACAATCACGCGATCGCCGATTGCATCCGTGTTCATGTTCGCATCCGTGGCGCTCTGCGGCGTCACCCACTCCGGAGATTCCGCGGTGTACACGCCGGCGAACTGGTAGTTCCCGGCCAGATTGCGGAGCCACCAATTCTGGTTCTTCTCGAACCAGGGAGTCTGATACAGCCAGGTCAGCGTGGCGCGATGGCGGCGATCCAGAGCCGAAGAGGCCCACTCCGGCCGCAGATTCATGAAATCCTGCGGGCGGCGCGGGGTCAGGGATGTGAAATTCAGCTCCATGGTGCTGTCGTCCATCAGGTGGCTCCAGGTGTAGGCACCCTTGAAGGTGAGGTGGGATGAGAACCGCTTGCTCACGTCCACCGCCAGGCCGTGGTACTCGGAGTTGCCCTGAGGAACGTAGGAAGTGATGATCGAATTGAATCCGTAGGGCGCGAGCGTGTTGGCGCCGGCATTGCGCTGGGCGGTGAGCTGCGCCAGCGAAAGCGGCAAGCTGTTCAGATCGGCCTGAGACGGCGCTTGCAGATAGGTGGGCAGATAGTTCGTGTCGGTAACGACAGCGGTACGGCCGAGCTGTGTCTGCATCAGCAGGTGAACGCCTTTGCTGCCCAGATAGCGCACGTCCACGACATAATCCTTCGCAAAGACGTGCTGCACGCCGAAATTCCAGTTGATGGCGTAGCCCAGCTGCTGGTCGCCCAGCCATCCGGACGTTGCCGCGCGCGCCTGAGCCGCGGTCAGCGTCGCGGGCTGCGTACTGGGCAGAATGCCGCCGTTGGCAAGATACCCGGGAGTGTCGCTCAGGATGCTATTGACCACTGAATTCACCTGTGGAGGCCGCACATTGGTGCCGATGTTGTCGAAGATCTGATCGTAGGCGATGCCGAATCCACCGCGGATCGAAGTGCTCGCCGACTTGCCGGGGGAGTAAGCGAAACCGATGCGCGGAGCGAAGTTCTTCTTCTGCGGCTGCGGCTCAAAGAACGTCAGCACGCCGGGGACGTCAGCCAGGCTGTTCAGCGCGTACTCTTTCATGGACCGCGGCACGGCGGTGAACTCGTAGCGGAGGCCCAGGCTGATCGAGAAGTTACGCGTCACCTTCCAATCGTCATTGCCAAACAAGTACAGCGCGTAGTTATTGCCGGAGTAGGGTTTGCTTCCACCCACGGCGCGCTGGGCCGTAAAGTCGGGGACCAGGTCCAGCAAATACCGCTCCATGGTGCGGTACTGATAGTTGCCGCGGATGCCGGAGATAAAGTTGATCGAGGAAATATTGTCGCGTCCGTCGAAACCGAATTTCAGGCTGTGATTACCCTTGATCCAGGTGAGGTTATCCGCGATCTGATAGGTGTTCTGCGTTACCGACTGGGGAGCATTCGCACTGGGGCCGATCTGCGTTCCCAAATCCCGCAACACGATGTTGGGAAACATATCCAAACCGGGAAATTGATTGTCGGGTACGCCGGTCCTGTCGGCATAACGGTTGTACGCCAGACGCAGCTCATTGGCCAGGCTCGGACGAAACGCGTGGAATTCGGACGCGGAGAACAGCTTGGCCTTGATGGGACGCGGGAAGTAGAACGCGGGCAGAGCCGCGCTGCTATCGATACGGGAGATGTCGTTCTCCACGTAACGCACCCGCAACTGGTCGCGCTCCGAGATGTTGTAATCCCCGGACGCCAGCCACCGGTAGGTGTTCTGATAGCTGGGCGCTAAAATCGGCACGATACCGACCGGAATCGCGACGCCCTTCACGGTGGTGGCAAAACCGTTGGTCTGCTGCGGGGCCGCGCCGACATACTGCTGCATCACGCTCAGGTTGGTGGGGGAAACGCCCGCCAGCCCGGCGATGGCCGCATAACCCTCCGCGGTGGGAGCATACACGTTGGACGTGGCGGTGGCGGCGAATCCCACCGGATTGTAGTCGAAGTTGCCGTAGTAGAAAATCTTGTTCTTCTTGATGGGACCGCCCAGCGCGCCACCCAGCAGATTGTAGTCGTAACGCGGTTGGGTGAAGATTCCTTGCCGTTTCCAGAACTGGTCCAGCGCGTTCAGATTGCGGTTGTCCAGGTAATCGTAGATCTTGCCATGCAGATCGTTGCTTCCGCGCCGGATCACGGCGCTGAACTGGCCGCCCGAGGAATGACCGAATTCCGCGGAGAACTGGTTTTGCAAAACACTGAATTCCGCGACCGAGTCGTTCGGCAGATTCACAACCGGTCCGGTGACGTCCTTACGATTGTTGTCGGTCCCTTCCACCATGAAGTTGTTGTTCCGCGGACGCTGGCCGCCCACCGATGGACCGGTTCCCGCGCCAACGCCGCCCGCTCCGGCAACTCCAGCGCCCAACAGGGACAGATTCAAGTACCCGCCCGCGGGGAACGCCGCCACGGGGTTGTCCGCCGCCAGCCGGCTGGCGTAGATGTTCGCGATCTGCGCCGTGGTGGTGTCGATCAACGTAGTCGAGTCGACGACGTCAATGGATTCCGTGACCGCGCTCACCGCCAGAGTAATGTTGGCCGTAGCGGTTTTATTCAGCTCGATGCTGAGGTCTTTGATTTGCGTGCTGGAGAAGTTCGCCGATGACGCAGTCAGGCTGTAAACGCCCACCAGAAGATTGTTGAAGCGATATGCGCCGCTCTGGTCCGACTTGGTCTCAGCCACCACGCCGGTGGCGGTATTCTTCGCCGCAACACTGGCCTCGGGAATGACTTTCCCGGTGGCGTCGTACACAGTTCCGACCAGGTTTCCGTCGGCCACCTGCGCAAAGCCGGTCACTGACAACAGCGCTGCCATAACGATGGTCCTGAGGAAGAACGCCGAAGCCCGACGAGATAAAGACATTGAAGATCCCTTTCCTGTGTATCCCCGGAATATCCGGTGAACGCGAACTAAACACTGAATCGGCAGGAAATAGAGGGAAGAATAGGTATTGGCTTAGGCAGAACGACCCGGGTAGTACTACGGTTTCCTAAGGCCCAGCGGGGCGGCGGGGAGGGCCTGGGTGCCCGCCTGAGCCATGAGTATTCCCAGCATTGCAAAGAAGAAAGCTGCCAGAGCCGGCCGCTGCTCGAACGGATAGTCGATCAAGCCATGCAAGAAGACAGCCAGCAGGCCCAGTCCCCAGAGGGACCGAACTGCGGGCCGGATGGCTCCTCCGGCCACCCCCAGCATCAGCAGGAAGAAAGGCAAGCCTCCTTCGGCAGCCCACTGAGCCCAATCGTTATGAGCCTGGTTGGCGAAGAGGCCGTCATCGAAGCGGGCGAAGCCCGGATAGACCTCCGGCCAGGTCCCCAGCCCAAAACCGTTCAGGGGGCGTTCCCGGACCATTTGCAGGCTCGACAGCAGGAGATCCTGCCGCAGGGTGTAGGGGTGAGGCTCCTGGAGCCGTTTCCAGATGACGTCCCACCCGGCTACGGCGCCCAGGACCGCCAGGGTGCTCAGGCTGAGGAGCAGAACGCGCGCGGCCGTCCCCCGGGTGACGAGTCCCCGGGTGAGCGCCACCAGCGGGATCGCGGCCACCTCCGCCAGGCACAAGATCGTTCCCATGCGAGATCCGCCGGCCACTACCGAGGCCAGCAGCAAGGCGCCGATGATGGAGTAGAGGACACGCCGCCGCGGATCCAGAATCGCCCGGACCAGCGCGAGCGGCAGCAGCGCTTCGATGAACGCCGCGTACTGGTTGTAGTAGACGAACGGCCCCAGCGTTCGCAGGTCCGATCCGGCGTCGAAGATCCAGAAGGCCATACCGGGAGGCGAGGAAAACACGGTGAGCATGGAAATCGCGGCGAGCGCGGTGCCGAACCAGAGCACGGCGGTCAGAAATCGCTCACGGCGCTGCCGGTCCGCGCTGAGTTCCAGTGCCAGCGCGAACGCAGTCAGGTTGACGCTCCAGTTGAGCACTTCGTTGAGCGTTTTGAACCGGTCTACAGTCCAGCCGGCGGAAACCTGCACCAGCCCCCAGGCCGCGGCTGCGCCCAGCAAGACCGCAGTGGGATGAATCGAGATGGTCCTTCGCCGGATGATACGAGCAGCCGCCAGGGCGAACACGGCGAGTTGAAATGCGCTCAGAGCCCAGCGAGCCGGGACCCACATCGAGAGAATGCCGAGGAACAGAATCGCGGCGAGCAGCATCGGAGCCAGGAGCGCCCATTTTAGCCGATTCGACCTGGCGGGATTGTCCAAATCAAAGTTCCCTTTGAATGGTTTACGGGCATAAGTTCCGGTAAAACCTATCCGGGAGGTAATCGTTACACGCGCCCCGGGCTTGTTCCGTAGAGTCTTGCGTAGTGCGGCTCGACGGCAAGCGTATGCCAGATAAGGCAAATCCCCTGGACCGGGACGCGGAGGCTTCCGGTTGGCAGCCCGCTTGCACCTTGAGGTCACGACGCCAGGACAGGATGTCGGCAAGAGAGCCTGGGTAGCCGAGGAGATAACGGTTATGTCTTCTAGTGAATTTGATTCCAATCCGAATTATGAGCAGGGGAATGATCGAGGATGGAGCCGGGGAACTGTCATCGCTCTGTCCACCGGTCTGGTGCTGGCGCTGGGAGGAGATGCCTATCTGCTCAAACGCACCGGTGATACCAACGACCGGATGGCGCAGGTGCAGGCCGAGACGCAGACCAAAATCACCGCACTGGGGGATGCGACGTCGGAATTGATGCAGCAGCGGCTGAAGGCTCTGGACGATGAGATCAGCGCGGCGATGAAAGGCGCGAGCGCCACCACCACCAGCGCACTCCGGCGAACGCAGGTGGAAGCACAGAAGCAAGCGCAAGAGCTCGCCAACAAGCTCCAGGAGCAGCAGCAGCAAGTGGCTTCGCAAATCGGCGATCTCAAGGAAGCCACCACCACTGCGGATTCCAAGATCAGCGCCGTGTCCTCGGATGTCGGAAGCGTGAAGACCGAAGTGACCACAGTGAAAGCAGACATCGCTTCGACGCAATCGGGCCTGGACAAAGCGCTGGCCGATCTCAAGAGAGTCAACGGCGATATGGGCGTGAT
>DATIRX010000629.1:0-5420 GCA_035469225.1 Bryobacteraceae bacterium | reverse complement strand
AGCACGAAGTATCCTGCACGATTGATCCCGCGGCGGTCCCCCAGGGCTTTGGCGAATAACTGGCCCAGAACAATGCCCACATCCTCCACCGTGTGATGCTGGTCCACATCGAGATCGCCGGTGGCGATCAACTTCAGGTCGAAGCCTCCGTGCTTGGTGAACAGCTCCAGCATGTGATCAAAGAAGCGGATGCCGGTGGAGATGTCGTAGTTGCCGTGGCCTTCGAGCGTAAGGCTGCCGCGGATTTGCGTCTCTTTCGTATTGCGTTTGAGGGATGCCCGTCTCATAACGCGCCTTCTATCTCATTCACGTTTTCGAAAACTGCGACGGCCTGCTCCTGCTGAAACAATCTCAGGATCTCATCGCGGCGAGAATGGTTGTGCGCGGCGATGCCGATAAAGGGCACGCGGGCCGCGCGCGCCGATCGCGCGTCGTCCACTGTATCGCCGATGTACCAAAGCTTGCGGCCGGGATTTCTGCGCTGAATCGCCAGCAGGCCTTCGGGGTCCGGTTTGGATGCCGTGACGTGTTCGGCGCATAGCAGCGGATCGAAGGTGCAATCGGGCGCGAAGCGCTTCAGGGTGATCTCGGCCTCGTATTGCAGGCGACCGGTGAAGATCGCAAGGCCGAAGCGTTCCCGCAAGCGTTCGAGCAGGCCGGGCTTGGGGAACCATTGTTCCCGCTGGATCAAGCCGTCGCCGTTTTGGCCAAGGAAGATCAGGTTGAAATAGTCTACGACGACCTGGTAGGGGACTTCGACGCCCAGATCCGATGCGATCTTCTGCGATAGCGCCCAGTCGTTGTTCCAGCCGCCCTGGTTCTTGTAGTCCTGGATCAGATCGCGCCGGATGCGCTTGCCGGTAAAATGCTCGACCGTCTGGACGATAGCTTCGCGGTAGGACTCGGTCACCTCCGCCAGCACGCCGTCCATGTCGAAGACGATCAACGGTTCCATCTTATTAATCGCGCACAACGCCACGTGCGGGCTGTGCGCTCCACAATTGCTCCAACTCAGTCAGAAAGCGTTCGATCTGGCCGCGCGTGCCGATGGTCACGCGGACGCATCCGGGGATTTCATAACTTCTGTCACGCACCAGCACGCCGCGTTCGCGCAATGCGTCGCGAAGCGGGATGGCACGGTCGCCGGCGTCAAAGAGCACGAAATTGGCGTGGCTCGGAATCAAGTACTTCCCGAGCCGCTCGAAGCCGACGTAGGCCAGTTCGCGCGCCGCCAGCACCTCGCCGACATACTTGCCGATATACTCGCCGTCCTGTACCGCCGCGCGGGCGGCAATCGCAGCCAGCATGTTCACGCTGTAGGGAGACTGGGCTCTGCGCAGCCACCCGGCGTTCTCCGCGCAAGTGAACAGGCAGCCGCAGCGCATGGCGGCCATTCCGTAGACCTTTGAGAAGGTCCGGCTGACGAACAGATTCTTGTAGTCGTTGATCCAGCGTAACGCCGTGACACCGTAGAATTCGAAATAGGCTTCGTCGATCAGCACCGCCGCTTCGGGAGCGGTTTCGAGAATGAGCTGGATCTGATCAAGGCCGATGGCCGAGCCAGTGGGATTATTGGGATTCGCGATCAGGATTGCGCGCGTTTCAGGACGCAGCGCGTCGAGAAGCCTGGTCACCGGGAAACTGAGGTCATCCGCGTATTTGATCTCGCGGACGGAAGCGCCGGCCACCTCGGCGTAGAAGCGGTACATCGCATAAGAGGGCTCCAGCAGCAGGACATCGTCGCCGTCTTGGACAAAGGTGTTGATCAGAATCTGGATGGCCTCATCGGTCCCGTTGGTGATGGTGAATTCCGCGGGAGAGACGCCGAAAAACGCGCCCAGATCGCGGCGGGCATCCTGATATTCCGGATAAATGGTGAGATGATCGGCGGTCAGGTACTTCTGGACGCACTCGATCACTCTCGGCGAGCAGCCGACGGTGTTCTCGTTAAAATCCAGGCGCAGCTTGCCGTCGCGCCCGGCCGAGGGCGGGGAATACGGCGCCATTTCCCGGATTGCTTCGCGCGGAGTGAGCGGATCAGACATGCCGCACCTCCACCGATCGGGCGTGCGCTTCCAGGCCTTCGGCGCGAGCCAGCGTTGTAATCGCAGGCGACAGTGCGTGGAGCGATGCCGGATTCAACTCCTGCACCGAGATCACCTTGACGAAATCCGCCGCGGACAATCCTCCGCGTAAGCGGGCCTGGCCGGAAGTCGGGAGCACGTGGTTGGGACCGGACGCGTAATCGCCCGCGGCCTCAGGGCTCCAGGAGCCCAGAAACACGGAACCGGCGTTCTGCACCGAAGCCAGACGGCTCGGATCGTGCAGCGCAAGGTGCTCCGGCGCCAGTCCATTCGAGAATTCGATGGCCCGGTCGATCGAATCGAAGACTACGATGGCGCCGTTATTCTCGATGGACGGCCGCGCCACGGCGGCCGTGGGCAGGGAAGCAAGCTGGCGCTCCAGGTCCTGGGCCACGGCGTTCGCCAAATCGCGCGAAGTGGTGAGCAGAATCGCGGAAGCGTCCACATCGTGCTCGGCCTGGGCCAGCATGTCGGCAGCGATCCATTCGGCCTTGCCTTCGGCGGCAATGATGACGATCTCGGTCGGCCCGGCGACGAAATCGATTCCGGTTTCGCCCGCGATCAGCTTCTTGGCCGCCGCCACATAGATATTTCCGGGACCCACGATGCGATCCACCCGCGGAACTGTAGCCGTGCCGAACGCCAGCGCGGCAATGGCCTGCGCTCCGCCCATCTGGAAAAAATGCGTAACACCCAGCCACGCGGCGATGCCCAGAATCTCAGCGCTGGGGTGCGGACACGCCACGCAGGTGGTTTTCACGCCGGCCACCTGCGCCGGGATGATGTTCATCAGCAGGGTGGACGGCAGCGGATAGCGGCCCGCCGGCGTATACGCGCCCATCGAATCGAGCGGCCGCACAATCTGGCCCAGCCGGCGTCCGTCGGGATACTCGACCAGTTTTTCAGACGGCAGCTGCAGGCGGGCGTATTCGCGGATGTTCGCGTCGGCGATCCGGACGGCCCGGCTGAACTCGGGTTCCAGGGACCCATGCACGGGAATGCGGACGCTGGACCCTTGGAAGCCGTCGAATTTCCGGGCGTATCCGAGCAGGGCGGAGTCGCCTTCCCGGCGCACATCTTCGAGGATGGGCGCAACCACACGCTCGGCATCCTCCATCCGCTGCGTCTTGCGGGTGATCAGGGATCCTGCGTCGCGATAATCGATGATGCGAATCATAAGTTGAAGAAGACTACATCACGATCTTGTTCAGCGGATACTCGACGATGCCTTGTGCGCCGGCCTCTTTGAGCCGGGGAATGATGGTGCGTACGGTGGTTTCGTCCAGAATGGTATTGAGCGCCAGCCACTCGCCTTCGCTCAGCGGCGATATGGTCGGCTTCTTCAGAGCGGGAAGCACGGCGAGCACGGCCGCCAGATTCTTTTTTTCCACATTCAGCATCATCCCCACTTTGCCCAGCGCGTTGATGGCGCCTTCGAGCAGCATCCGCATGTCTTCCAGCTTGCGGCGTTTCCAGTCGTCCTTCCAGGAATCCAGATTGGCGATGAGCTGGGTGTTCGATTCCATGACGGTCTCGACGATACGCAGCTTGTTGGCGCGCAGCGAGGACCCGGTTTCGGTGACTTCCACGATGGCGTCGGCCAGCTCGGGAGGTTTTACTTCCGTCGCGCCCCAGCTGAACTCGACTTTGGCGGTGACGCCGTGAGATTGCAGATAGCGCTCGGTGGCGGAGACCAGTTCGGTGGCGATGATCTTGCCTTGCAGATCTTTGACCGACTGCACCGGCGAGGATTCCGGCACGGCCAGCACCCAGCGCACTTTACCGAAGCTCTGCTTGGCGTAAATGAGATCGGCGACGGTGTGGACGTGGGCGTCGTTTTCCATAACCCAGTCGCGGCCGGTGAGCCCGGCGTCGAGCACACCGTCTTCGACGTAGCGGGCCATTTCCTGAGCGCGGATCAGCATGCACTCGATTTCGGGATCGTCGATGGACGGGAAATACGAGCGGCTGCTGACGCTGATCTGGAATCCGGCGCGCCGGAAGAGGTCGACCGTCGCATTTTCGAGGCTGCCTTTGGGAATGCCAAGTTTGAGTTTCATTCGTTTCCGTACACTGCGTTGGGATCGTACGCCCGAGCCTCAGTGATTTTCCATTCCTTGCCGTCCAGCGTGCGGACGAAGCAGCTCTGGTAGCCCTCGTGGCAGACGCCTGGGCCGAGAGCCTCGCATTTCAGAAGCACGGCGTCCTGGTCGCAGTCCGTCGAGATTTCCTTGACTACCAGCTTGTGGCCGGATGTCTCGCCCTTGAGCCACAGCTTGTTGCGCGAGCGGCTGTAGAAAACGGCGTTGCCGGTCTCCACGGTCATGCGGAAGGATTCTTCATTCATGAATCCGACCATCAGGACGCGGCCGGTTTTCCAGTCCTGAATGACCGCGGCCACCAGGCCGTCGAGTTTGCTGAAATCGAGTTGCATACCTTTTCCTGTTCGATTCGTTCCTATAAAGAAAAAGCCCACCGTTTCCGGCGGGCTCGTTGGAGTTAATTTCGGTCTTGCTTCGGTTACGCGTGAGCCCGTCGCGCACCAGGGGCGTGGTGATGATGATGCCGATGATGGCGGGCGAGGAACATAGAAATTTCAGTATACCAGATTCTAGGACAGGGCCTGTTCCAGATCGGCCACGATATCCTCATGCGCCTCGATGCCGATCGACAGGCGCACCAGGTTGTCGCGGATTCCCAGCCGTTCGCGATGTTTGGGCGAGAGGTCGCGGTGCGAGGCCATAGCCGGATAGAGAATCATGCTGTGGACGTCGCCGAGCGAGGTCGCCCGCACCACCATTTTCAGGCGTTCCATGAACTGGAAGATCTCCTGGCGCGCCGCTCCTTTTAACTCGAACGACACCAGGCCGCCGTAGCGATTCGGCGGGAAGAGGCGCGCAATGTTCGAGGCGTCGGGATGCTTGGGATCGCCGGGGAAAAACGTGCGCTCCACGCGCGGATGCGCGGCCAGCCAGGACGCCACTTTGCAGGCGTTGGCGCACTGGCGCTCCACGCGCAATGCCAGCGTTTTGATTCCCCGCATGGTGAGGTAGCTTTCAAACGGTCCCATCACCGGGCCTAGCGTGCGCGAAAGCGTACGGATGGTATCGAAGTGCTCCGCATCGGCGACGATCACGCCGCCCAATACGTCTCCGTGACCGGCCAGATATTTCGTGGCGCTATGGCAAACGAGGTTCGCCCCCAGTTCCAGGGGCCGCACGAGAAGCGGCGTCGCGAAGGTGTTATCCACGATCAGCGGCACATGCGCGCGCTTGCACGCCTGGCCGACGTGATCGAGCGCAGCCACGCGCAGCAAAGGATTGGCGATGGTTTCGA
>DATIRX010000628.1:0-11911 GCA_035469225.1 Bryobacteraceae bacterium | reverse complement strand
GATCCACTCAGCGGGGAAATCGGCATTCATTCGACTCCTGCGATCGGCAGGAACACCATCGTAGTGGGCGCGGCTCACCGTCCGGGCGGCGTGCCCACCAGCAAAACGAACGTCAAAGGCTATGTCCGCGGATTCGATGTCCGCACGGGGAAGCGTAAGTGGATCTTTCATACTATTCCTAAGCCGGGCGAGTTCGGATTGGATACGTGGCTAAATGATTCCTGGTCCTACACCGGCAATACAGGCGCCTGGGGAGAGAGCTCGATCGACGAGGCCCGAGGAGTCGTCTATGTCGGGGTCGAGGCGCCCACGGGGGACTTCTATGGGGGACCGCGCCCCGGCAACAACCTCTTCGGGGAGAGTCTCGTAGCGCTAGACCTGGAAACTGGTCAGCGCAGGTGGCACTACCAGTTCGTCCATCACGGCATCTGGGACCATGACAACCCTTCGCCGCCGATCCTGGCGAATGTCACGATCAAGGGCAAGCAAGTCCCGGTTGTGGCGCAGCCCAGCAAGCAAGCGTTTCTGTATGTGCTGAATCGTGAAACCGGCGAACCGGTATGGCCCATTGAAGAGCGTCCGGTGGAGAAAGGCAACGTTCCAGGCGAGTGGTATTCGCCCACGCAACCGTTCCCGACGGCTCCGCCCGCCTATGAGATTCAGGGTGTCGATGAAAGTGTGCTGATCGACTTCACGCCTGAGTTGCACAAAGAAGCAATGGACATCGTGAAGAACTATAAGATGGGTCCGATCTTCACGCCGCCGGTGGAGAGCAAGGCCGAAGGTCCATGGGCGACATTGGTCTCGTCGCTGTCCGGCTCCAACTGGATGGGCGGTTCGATCGACCCGGAGACCGGCGTTGTGTATGTCGGCTCCAGCCGGGGGATTATCGGCATGGGCTTGATTCCCTCGGGCACTCGTTCCGATGTCGGGTATATTTCCGGCCGGGCGCCGGGCGCGCAGGGGCAGCTGACCGTGAAAGGGCTGCCGCTGGTGAAGCCGCCCTATTCGCAGATCTCCGCAATTGACCTGAAGACGGGGACGATTCTATGGCAGACCCCGCACGGGGATACTCCCGACAATGTCCGTAACAACCCGGCTTTGAAGGGCGTGAACATTCCGCGCACCGGGCACGGCGGCGCAGCGATTACGCTGGTGACCAAGACGTTGGTCATCGCCGGCGAGAAGGGTACCGTGACGCAGCCGGACGGACGCATGGGCGCAATGCTTCGGGCCTACGATAAGGCGACTGGACGGGATGTCGGCGCAGTCTACATGCCGGCGCAATCCACCGGCGGTCCCATGACCTACATGGTGAACGGCGTGCAGTACATCGTAATCGCGATTGGCGGCAACATCAATGGACGCCCGCAAGCGCAATTCATGGCGTTCCGGTTGCCCGGTAGCGACAATCGCAAGTGAGCTATGCGGACCGTTCGCCTGCCATTGCTCTGAGCCTGATGCGGTCGATCTTGTTCGTGCTGGTACGCGGCAATGCGTCGACGAACTTTACTTCCACCGGCCGCTTATACTTGACCAGGTTTTCCTTGCAGTAAGCAAAGAACCCGTCTTCGTCCAGTTCGGCTCCCGTCTTCAACGCAACAAACGCGATCACGACCTCGCCCAAGCGATCGTCTGGCTTACCGACCGTTGCCGCCTCGTGGATCGCCGGATGGTTGAACAGCACCTCGTCGATCTCGCGAGGATAGACATTGTAACCGCCGACGATGATCATCTCCTTCTTGCGGTCCACCAGAAACAAGAATCCGTCCTCGTCGACATAACCGATGTCGCCGGTGTACATATAGCCGTCGCGGAGCGCAAAAGCCGTCTCCTCGGGCTTATTGTGATACCCGATCATCATTTGCGGACCACGTACGCGCACCTCGCCCGCTTCCCCCATCGGCACTACGCGCGTTCCGGTCTCGAGATCGACCACCTCCACCTCGGTTTCGGGAACCGGATTACCGACCGAGAGGAGCTTGCGTTTGCCGTCGTAAAGATTGAGACAAAACGGAGCGCCTTCGGACATGCCCCAACCCTCCAGCAACGGGCAGCCCGTGCGCCGGAGCCATTCGCGATGCAGGTCCTCGGGACAAGGTGCCCCTCCGGAAGGGCAGTATTTCAAGGCCGAAAGGTCCACCGTATCGAACAGCGGGCTCCTCAGCAGCCCCATGTATATAGGTGCCGGTCCACCGGCAAAGACGCTGACACGATGTTCGGCCAGTCCTCTTAGCACCTCGTCGGGATCGTACTTCGGAATCATGACCAGGGTCCCGGCCGTAAAGATCGGCACCCAGGTCGCATACGTCAGACCCCAGATATGAAACATCGGCGCGACGTTGAGAAAGACGCCTTCGCCAAATGGAATCGGCCAGACGCTGACATGCTGAATCAGGCCCCACATCAAGCCGCGATGCGTATGGTCCACGCCTTTCGGAACGCCCGTAGTGCCCCCGGTGAAAATCGAAAGCGCAAGATCTTCGGCCCGCGGCATCTTCGCCGGCCGCGCGTCGAGGCGCGCGTTGCTGACCCATCGCGATAAGGGCTCGCCGCCATCGCCCACGGTCACCACATGAGTGATGCCGATCTTCTCGGCGACCGCATTCGCTTTGTCCCGCGTACTTTGATCGCAGACGATGGCTTTCGCGCCGAAGCCGTCCAGCACCTTGCAGATTTCCGCAACAGTAAGGAATGGGTTGACCGGCGCAACCTGCGCGCCCAGGCTCATCACGGCCATCAGCGCCACGTCCATCTCAATAGAGTTAGGCGTCATGATGACGATTGGCCCTGGCTCTAGCCCAAGGGATTCGAGCAGCGCCGTCATCCCGTTGCTGGCGCGTCCGAACTCCCGATATGTGATCGACCGACCCTGATAAATCACTGCCGTGCGATCCGGCCTTGCCTCAACGGCATGCCACAGCATCTGGACCAGGCTTTCGTGAAATGGCAGATTGCGGTCAGTTGCAACCTTGGGGCCTATTCGGGATGGCCTTTTCTCGCGATACGGATCGGTCATCATCAAAGGAGCAGGCCCTATTTTCGCAGAGTCAGGCGGCAGCCACAGCGCATGCCTGACGCCTGCTCCCTTCAATTCGTGATACCTTACTCCTTTTCCAACTACCACGTGCACTGGATTCCGGTGGATGGCGGCGAGCCTGTGCGCCTTCTCGACGGGAATCTTGGCGCCACGGCGTTTGGAACCGGCCGATTCGAAATTGCTCGCCGTGCGGCCGGCGACGCGCCCCTAATTCCGAACCGGGCGGTCGAACAACGCGCCATCTCCTTTTTCTTCGAAAAACTTCACGATCAGATCGCGCCGCGCCAGCAGAGCCTTGACTTCGTCTTTACTTACATAAGGCCTCAGCTCCTTGATCAGCATCGCCTCGTCCAGCGTCTTCATTCGGGCCAGCAGGGTCCGGTCGCACTGCTTAAGCATCTTAGAATCTTGCAGGGTTTTGTCCGTCCGGAACGACCGCGATTGATCGATCAACCAGATCCTCCACTGCTTGTCAATGAGCAAGTTGGTGGCGTTAGAATCCCAGTTGTAAATCAACTGGTCGAAGACGTGCATTACGTTGATTTGCTTAGCCCAGTTTTCCGGGTCGGGAGGTTGAATCTTCTTCGCCATCCGCTCCGCCTCATCCATTTGGAAGTCGTTGATGATCCAAGTGAACGATGCGCGTTGTCCCTGATATGTGCGGTCCACTGACGGCGGCAGCATATCGTCCAGACCCAGGAGGCGTGCCAATTTCCAAGCGGCAATATTGTCCTCGTAGGTGTCCTTGAAATTGAATATAGTGGTTCCCGATTGCAACGGATACGTCTGCTTGCGCTCGTTGATTCGCTGGACATTGGCCTCGTGCGTAATTCTCCCGTCTGTCAAGGTCACACGTACGGTGTCGGTGACGCCTTTCTTATTCCCCTTCACACTGACGATCTTGGCCGTGCGCAGGAAGGCTTCCTGCTGATCGATCGTGAGTACGGGAGTGTCCACGGCCGTAGCTGTGGACTGGGCCGAGCACAGAATCGACAGGCTGGCTGCCAGAACGGCGGCGACAGCACTGCCATGGGAAGCAGGTCTGATTTGCATGAGAGTTTCCTTCGGCTCCAGGATTCATTTTCGATTCCTGAGTAGCAAATTAGTCTAAGCTGAAAATTCCATTTTGGCTTCCGCTGCCGGATTAGTATATACCCGTTTACCTCCTGTCGAGGGCTGCCGGTGACGGGTTGGGAAGCGCATCGCGCTGGTTCTCTCCGACACTTTATCTTGGGCGGCGTTAGCTCAGCTGTATGTCCTGTCGTCCTAAAATCGGAAGTCGGGCGGCTTCATGTTTTTCACCCGATGATAGACCTCAGCTTGCCGGAAGTCTGCTGGAAACGTCGTTGGAGAAGCAGTGTCCGTTGATACGTCTTACCCGTCAGATGGAACGGGGCTAGAACCGGCAGGAGATCTCCAAGTATCCAAATCGTCCATCTTTACCGTCCGGATATATGTGCTCTATCACCGCCAGTCCCTGGGCGTATCCCAAATACGCGATGAGCGTAGTCCTTCGATTGATAAGAACTTCTGCGCTGGTGTCGTACAGGTTGGCGAGCGATCTGCGGCCCGCGGCAGAGCGCCCCGCGTACCCGAACGTCCATGGCTGAAAGACGCCACCACCGCTGTACCAGAGATCATTCGAATTGCTCAGACGTAGCGAATGGAACTCGCTCGAAACAGTGAGCTTGGTGTGCGGGTGCAGGATCAGTGTCCCGAACGCATCCGTGCTGTTCATCATATTGAAGAAGGGCATACGCGCGTAAGGCCGAGGCGTCGGAAGCAACTGGAAAAATGTTCCGTGGGTATCATCATTCGGACTACCGTCACCGGAGTTCCAGTTATAGCCGCCGCGGATCCACGGCTTCAGCTTGGGCAGAATCCTGGGTTGGAAGCCACCTTCCACGTCGACCGAACCGGCACGTTGACGCTGCACGCCCCAGCGGCCGGTTTGCGCGGCACCCCACAGAAGCAGATCGATTGTTCCGGATCCCGTTTCGAAGGTGTGTACCGTGTGACTGCCGAATGTATCGACCCGGATATTATCGAAGTCGCGGCCGCGAACCGCCGCGGCCCGATTGTCCGTCTTCACGATGTGGCGAAAGTCGTCGTATTCGATGACGAACAATCGACTGTCAGAAGAATGCCGGCCCTTGGTTGAATCGTGTGTGTAGGATGCGTATCCGAGCCCCACGCGATTCCAGCCCCATCCGTCCACTTGAAACACACCGCGTGTCGGCACCGCGGCGACAAACGTGAAATGATCAGACGGCTTCGCGTAGGAATAGCGAACACCGTCAAAGCTACGCCCGACATCGGACCAGCCGAAATCGCCGATCAGTCTCTGGTTGATCCGGTCGCGCTTCAGGGCGCTTATCGTTGCGTTCTTCGGCGCCGTTTCGCTGCCATCCAGGAAAGTGAACCGTCCGATCTGAAGCGTGTGCGCCTTGTCTCCGCCTAAACCGTTCCATCGAACGAAGAGCTGTTTTGGGAATAGCATCGCCGTGTTCCGGCTCCCGCCGTTGGCCGACGCGTAATTTGAACCGAGCCCTAAAGCTCCCTGCTGCGGGCCCGTACCGATGGCGTTCGCCGGAAGCCCCGCCAGGAAAGGAACGGCAAATTCCGCAGCCCAATCCCACGAATCGTGATTCTGCGAGAACTTAAAGCGAAGTATGTTTCCGGAATAGACGTAGTGGTTGTTCCCGGAAATGGGTTGGAACCAATCCCAGTCATACATGCGGGACCGAAGGCTTCCGGAAAAAGCCATGTCGCCGATCTTCGTATCCTGTCCACAAACAGCTCCGGCCGCGAGTGCGAATAGAGTCGCGCATTGTGAGAGTCTCATTCATTTCCTTTCGGTTGTATTCAAGGCGCGAGCGGACGCAGCTCGGGCGGCTGTTTTTTCTGATCACATCATTTTCAGCGAATTACCTGGCCTTCGAGACCGTCACCACGATCTGACCTTTTTCGTCCACGCGGACGGGAAAGGTTTGGATGCCGCAATCACCCATGAGCGGGTCGCCCGTGGTCAGATCGAATTTCCAAGCGTGCAGAGGACATACGAGCGTGGTTCCGCCGACCAGGCCGTCCGCCAGGGGTCCGCCTCGATGCGGACACTCGGCCTGCACCGCGAAGACGCCGCCGTTCCTGGCACAAAAGACCGCAATCCTTTCGCCCTCCGCCAGATAGCTGCGACCCTCTCCGGGAGGAATCGAACTGAGCGGACCAATGGTAACCTCCATCGCGTTCTCGGTCACGAAATCACTGGAAGCAGCGTCGCGAACTGATTGGGCGGCGCAGATCGGACCAGTTCCCTCCAGGGATCTTTGTAAGATGCTTTCGATTGGGCGATTTCGCGATCGAGTCGCTCGGCAATGCCTTCGCTATCATCCACGACGACGGCCCGGATTCTCGCGAGCCCCATTCTCTCCACGAAGCCATGCGTGCGCTCCAGATACTTTGCGTTCTCGCGATAATACTGGACGAAACGGCCCATGTATTTCAGAACATCATCGTGGCTATCGACGACCACGAGAATGTCGCCCTTGCGAACCGAAGATCCGGCCGCGCCGCCGATATAGATTTCCCACTTGCCGCCTTCGACAGCAACTGCGCCCAGATCCTTCACCATCGCCTCAGAGCAATTGCGCGGACATCCCGCGGTAGCGAGCTTCAGCTTGTGCGGGGCATCGAAGCCCTGAAACTGATGCTCTATTTTCATCGCGAGGGCGATGCTGTCCCCGACGCCGAACCGGCAAAACTCCGTGCCCACACAGCTCTTGCAGGTGCGGTAGCTCTTGCCGTACGCATAACCGGAGGGCATGTCGAGATCGCGCCAGACGTTCGGCAAATCATCCTTTTTCAGGCCGAGAAGGTCAATTCTCTGGCCGCCGGTGAGTTTAACGAGAGGCACATGATATTTGTCGACAACATCGGCGATGCGCCGCAACTGCGTGGAATTCGTGATACCTCCCGGAATCTGCGGCACCACCGAGAACGTCCCATCCCTTTGAATATTGGCGTGAACACGTTCGTTGATAAAGCGCGCATCGGGCTCGTCTTCATACTCGGAGTGCCAGATTGTCTTCAGCAAAGAAGCCAATCCAGGCTTGCTGGCGGCGTCCTCCTTGCCGCCGGCAAGAAAATCGAAAACGGAAGAAACCGACTTCAAATTGTAGTCGTGGATCGCGCGGATCAGCTCGGGCTTGGTGAGAGGAACTCCGGGAACGTAGTAGTGTACGGAAGGATCTTCTTCCGCCTGCCCGCCGCACGCCCATTCCACGATTTCGCGGACCATCGCCTTGCACGAACCGCAGCCCATACCCGCGCGAGTCGAATCCATCACCGCCTTGGCGCTACGCTTGCCGCTGTTCACGCACGCGATCAGCGCGCTCTTGCTGACGCCGTTACAGTTGCAGATCTGCGTCTCCGGGCTCATCTCTTCGAACGTGACCTGTTTCGGCGGATCGCCGATATCGAACAGCAATTGCAGCCGCTCCTCCGGAAGCGGCATATTCCGATCGAAGGCCTGCATCAGGTAAGCGGCCTTGCTGATATCGCCCAGCAGGATGCCCCCAACCAGGCGGCCCTCGCGGATGATCAACTTTTTGTAGGTGCCCTTTTTGGGCTCGGAAAACTGCACGACCTCATCTTCGGGATACTCCGGATCGACAAGGCCCATGGAGGCGACCTCGACTCCCATCACTTTAAGCTTGGTGGCGACTTTGGAGCCGTGATACGCGGCTTGCGGATTCTTGCCGGTGATGTGGTCCGCCAGCACCTTCGCCTGCTCCCACAGCGGTGCGACCAGGCCGTAGGTCTGACCGCGATGCTGGGCGCATTCGCCGACCGCATAGATATCGCGATCGTCTACACAACGCATCTGATCGTCGACTACGATGCCGCGTTCCACGGTCAGGCCCGCTCCGGCGGCGATTTCCCAGTTGGCTTGAATGCCGGCGGAGATCACGACCATGTCGGCCTCCAGCGTTGAGTCGTCCGCGAAGCGCAGGCCCAGAACTTGGTCGCGCCCCAGAATCGCCTTGGTGTTCTTCTTGAGAAGAACCTGGACCCCCAGCCTCTCCATACCGGCTTTGAGAATGGCCCCCGCGCTTGCGTCAAGCTGCATCTGCATCAGGTGGCTTCCCAGGTGCACCACGCTCACTTGCAGTCCGAAATTCTGGAGGCCGCGCGCAGCTTCCAGTCCTAGTAAGCCGCCGCCGATGACCGCGGCGCTCTTCTTTCCCTTCGCGTATTCGGCGATATCGCGGCAATCATCGAGAGTGCGGAAAACGAATACGCCTGGCTTGAAGCTTCCGTCAGGCATCGTGATTCCTTCCATGGTGGGCAGGAAAGGACGGCTTCCGGTCGCGATGATCAGCTTGTCGTATGGCTCGGGGCGACCATCTTCGCCGAACACGACTTTGGCCCTCGTGAGCAGTCCCGAAGCCCGTTTGCCGGCGTGGAGAAAGATGTTGTTTTCGACATACCAGGAAAGCGGATTGAGATAGATCTCCTCTTCCCGATACGAGCCATTTAGAACGTTCGACAGCAGAATGCGATTGTAGTTTCCGGTCGGTTCCTCCCCAAACATGGTGATGTCGAACTGCCGCGCGCCACCGCGAGCCAGAATCTCTTCGACGGTACGGGCGCCCGCCATTCCGTTTCCGATCACCACCAGGTTTTGTTTCTTCATTACGTGATCTCCAGCAATCCAACGTCGATGAGCGCAGACGATTTGAGCCCGGCCGGCGCGGCGATCAACAGCTCAACCTGACTTCCCGGCGAAATGTCTTCCACCACAGCCAACGGCACATGGATGCCGGCTTTTGCGCCGATCGGAAAATAGCGCATCGGTTTGCCGCCGCGGGTCAGAACAACGTAGATCAGTTCGCTGGTGGGATTACCACCCCGGAAATAGATGGTCTGCGCACGTTTATCGGAGGGCACTTTATAGGTGACCGGCGTCTGAAATGACACTGGCTTATCCAACCCGGAACCTTCAAACGAAAACAATCCTTGAATGAATGCGGATTTCTCTAACATGAACGTCCTTTCTCAAGACGGACGGCGCATACCTTGAATTCCGGCATGCGTGAAATGGGGTCGAGCGCGGGATTGGTCAGCAGGTTAGCTCTCCCGGTTCCGTTGAAATGAAACGGCACGAACAGCGTGTCCATGCGGATCGCCGGCGTCAGCTCAGCGGTGAGCATGGCCGAGCCGCGCCGCGTGGTCAGCCGAACCTGTTCGCCCTGCCGGATTCCGTAGGTGAGCGCCATGGACGGGTGAATCTGCACAAAGGCGTTGGGCGATGCCTGCATCAATGCGGGGATTCGGCGGGTCTGGGTCCCCGACTGATATTGCCCGATGGTACGGCCCGTCGTGAGGTAGAGCGGGAACTCTTTGTCCGGTTCTTCGGCAGGCGGTCGAAATTCCACGGCATGAAAACGCGCGCGTCCATTCGCATGACCAAAATGATCCAGAAAGAGGCGAGGCGTTCCAGGATGTTCCACGCTCGGGCAGGGCCAAAAGACCCCGTCTTCACGCTCGATGCGGTCATAGGTGATCCCGGCATAGTCGGCCGCTCCACCGGCGGTCGCACGGCGCATTTCCTCGAAGACTTCTTTGGGTTCTGACGGAAAACCGTCGCCGCATCCCAGGCCAGTTCCCAGGGCGTGGAGAATCTCCAGGTCCGAGCGCACGCCCGGGGGCGGCAAAGTCGCTCGTTTGCGCAGCAGGACGCGGCCCTCGACGTTGGTCATGGTCCCCTCTTCTTCGGCCCACTGAGCGGTGGGAAGAACCACGTCGGCCCGCTCCGCAGTTTCGGACAAGAAGAAGTCAGAGACCATCAGGAAGTCGAGCGCGTCCAGACGTTTCTCGATATGTCCGGCCCGAGGCGCGGATACAGCCGGATTGGAGCCAAAGACCAGTAGTCCGCGAACGCCCTCGTCCGAGCCAATCGTGTCCAGCATCTCGTATGCGGAACGGCCGGGCTTGGGCAGAACTTCCTCGGCGACGCCCCAGACCTTCGCGATGTGAGTCCGGTGTTCCGGATTGTCCAGGCGGCGATACCCAGGAAGCTGATCGGCTTTCTGCCCGTGCTCACGTCCGCCCTGCCCGTTGCCCTGGCCGGTCAGGCAGCCGTACCCGCATGCCGGCTTGCCGGCCTTTCCCAACGCGAGCGCCAAATTGATAAACGCGAGAACGTTGTCCACGCCGTGGCTCTGTTGCTCCGGACCGCGCGCCGTCAGAATCATCGCGGTCTTCACCAGCCCGAGCAAATCCGCTGCGCGCACCAAATGCTGTTCCGCGATTCCGGTGAGGCGCTCGACGCGCGAGGGCCAGTAGGAAGACGCGATTCGGCGAACCAGATCGAAGCCCTCGGTGCGAGCGGCGATGAAGTCTTCATCGATGTAACCGGCTTTGATCGCGATGTGCAGCAATCCATTGGCGAGCGCGGCGTCGGTTCCGGGGGTGATCTGCAGGTGCAGAGTGGAGACGGCCGCCGTGGGCGTCGCGCGGGGATCCACAACGATGAGCGATCCGCCCCGTTTCTTCTGCTGCTGGAAGTACCGCATCACCGGGGGCATGGTTTCCGCTACATTACTGCCGATGAGAAGAATCGTGTCGGCTTGCGGTACGTCAGCCAGCGGAAACGGAAGTCCGCGATCGATTCCAAAAGCCTTGAGCGACGCGGCGGCGGCCGACGACATGCAAAATCGCCCGTTGTAGTCGATTTGAGAGGTTCTCAGTGCGACACGCGCGAATTTTCCCAGCAAGTACGCTTTCTCATTCGTCAATCCGCCGCCTCCGAACACTCCCACGGCGTCGCGGCCGTATTGCTCTTGAATGTTGCGGATAGCGCCTGTAGTGCGATCGAGTGCTTCCTCCCACGTTGCCGGGTGCAGGGAACCCCCCGGGCGATCGCGAACCAGGGGCTCACGCAAGCGGCTCGGGTCCGCCAGTAGTTCGGCGGCGGTCCAGCCTTTCTGGCACAGGCCGCCGCGATTCGTCGGGAAGTCGCGCTCGGTGATGGTCCATTGCTTGTCCGCGACGGATTGCACGTGCATCCCGCATTGGAGCGAGCAGTACGGGCAATGCGTCGCAGCCTGCCGCATCCCGGGGCCTGATACGCCTTCGCCTGCGATGTCAAATCCTGGCAGCATAGCTCCCGGCAAGTTCTTCGCTCTTCGTCAACAAGCCGGCGCGAACCGCCGCGTCTTCCGGCCAGGTCTTGCTCCAGGGTCTTCGCAATAAAACGAGTGTGAACACGCCGCCGCACGCGAGAATAGCCAGAACGGCGAAGCCGATTCCAAAGCTGCCCGTCCTGTCCTTCAACATGCCGAGCAGAGAGGGCAAGAAGAAGCCGCCAAGTCCGCCCGCGGCCCCCACGATGCCGGTGAGGACGCCAACCGAATTCGGAAATCGCTGCGGCACAAGTTGGAACACGGAGCCGTTGCCCATGCCCAGCAGGCCCATTCCGATGGCGAGGAACGCAAGCGCAAGGCCGGCCGACGGAAGCGTGGCGACTCCTCCCATGCAAAGACCGACACCCGCCAGTAATCCGACCAAGAGACGATATCCGCCGATTCGATCCGCCAGCGCACCACCAACGGGCCGCAGAAAACTACCGAACAAAATCACGAACGTCGTATAGTCGCCGGATTGAACTTTTGACAGTTGGTACTGATCGTGAAAGAAGATCGACAAGTAACTGGAGAGTCCGACGAAGCCTCCGAACGTCAGGCTATAGAGAAAGCAAAACCAGCCGGTATCGCCCATCTTCAGAACGGCGGCGTAGTCCGACCATCCCTTCACCTTACGCTGGCCGGGAGCGTTCTTGGCCATCAGGAAGAATACGATCCAGACGAG
>DATIRX010000627.1:0-8248 GCA_035469225.1 Bryobacteraceae bacterium | reverse complement strand
GCACGACTCTCATCCGAAGTGGGGTTGGGATATTGCAGATCGAGTCTGAGCTTTTCGATCCGGTCTTTGACCGATCCGGCGGTGCGGCCCAGTTTGCGCAAGAGAACGTCCATCTGCGTCTCCAGGCGCGCCACCTGCTGCAGGCCGATTTCGTGAATCTGGTCCGCGGTCAAGTTGGGGGTCGTGTAGCGCCGCAGGAAATAGGCGTAGGCTTGATCGCCGCCCGTTAGCCGCCACAGGCCCGCGTCATTGGTCGAGCGCGGCAACTGCGACTGAAGCGCTGCAATGGCTTTCTTCCATGCCGGATAGATTCGCTCGCCCACGATTTTTTCCGCTTGCACACGAAGTTTCTCTCTCTGCTCGGAGGGAATCGGCTCCATGGCCGCCGCCATCTTATCTACGAACGCCGTCACAAAAGGATTCTGGCCCGGTGACGGATCCACGAAATTCTGCATCTGCCGGATGGTGGCTTCCAGAATGAAGCGCGGCGGGATAACGTTCTTGCTCGCCAGCCTGCGCGATTCGGCGATGGCTTCTTCCATGCGCACATGGACCTGTGCGAGCGCGGCGACGTAGTTTTCGGCGTCTCTGGGTTTAGAGAGCGGACGAGATACCGTGAACCCTTCGACGGCTGAGACGTTCCAGCCGTTCATCTGTTGAATCGGAAAAGTGTAATCGAGGTACGGCTCCTCCGATGCTGCGACCTCGAGCTGCCAGGCCATCACTTGACCGGAAACACGCTGCGTTTCCGTCACGCTGGCCGGATCGAACTGGCGCAGTTCCGCCAGGCCTTTCCGGGCCAGCCGAATGCGCTCATTCGCCCAGACAGGGCTGAGCGAGGTCAACTGACGTTCCAGGCGATCCTGCTCCTCGCCGCTGAAATAGCGCAGCGACGTAGCCAGATTGGGATTGAGACGAACCCACTCATCCGTGAACTCGCGGAAGAAATCGTCGATGGTGTGGGGCTTCAACGAGCGCACGTTCTGCGCGAGGGCGGCCTTCGATGCGGCGCCTGCGATTGCAAGACAAGCGGTTCGACGGGTGATCATGCTCCCCCCTATTTCGAGTCTAGGCCTGGCCGGCGTGGGCGCGCGCGGTGCGCTCGTTCAGGTCCCTCAGCACACTCAGCTCGTTCGGGGTCGGCTCCGCGGTGGCATCCAGCTTGGAAGCCACCTTCAGCGGCCAACCGGTTGCGGCGATCACCTGTTCCACCGTGATCCCCGGATGCAGGCTGGTCAGAGTGAGCTCCTTGGTCTCGGGATCGGGCGTCAAAATGCCCAGATCGGTGATCACGTTGGTGGGACCCTTGCCGGGCAGGCCCAGCTTCTGCCGGCTGTCGCCCCCTTCGAAATAGCCGCCGGAAGTCAGGAAATCCAGCTTCTTCACAAACGCGCGATTGTTCTGGCGCAGCGTGATCATCACCTCGCCGCAGAATCCCGCGATCTCCTGCGCCCCGCCCGATCCGGGCAGGCGCACCTTGGGCTTGTTGTAATCGCCGATGACGGTGCTATTGATGTTGGCGAACTTGTCGATCTGCGCCGCGCCCAAAAACCCCAGACCAATGCGCCCGCCTTGCAGCCAGTAGGAAAAAATCTCCGGAATCGACACCACGGCGTCCGCGGTTTCCGAGAGTTCGCCGTCGCCGATGGAAAGCGGCAGCACGTTCGGCTTTGCCCCGATGGTGCCCGATTCGTAAATCAGCACGGTATCGGGCGCATGCGTCAGACGCGCCAGATTCGCGGCCGCGCTGGGCAGCCCGATGCCCACAAACAAGGTCACACCGTTGCGGATCATGCGCGCGGCCTGTATGGTCATCATTTCATCGGCGCTATACGCTAGCTCAGGCATTCGTGGGAGCCCCTTCTTTATTCGCGGCATCCAGACTGCGCTTGAACTCCCCGAAATTCTTGGTGCCGAGCACATGCCGGTCGATCCATGTTTGGAACGTCGCGCGATCCCGGGCCACAACGTCCCAAGCTTTGTAGAACGCGTTGTTGCGCTGATAATAGCCTTGCGCGTAAGAGGGGAACGCCCCGCCCTTCACTTCGCACACCGCACTCAAAACCCACGACGGCAGCACCACCGAATTGGGCGGAGCGTGCAGGTCATCGACAATCTCCTCCACCGTGACGATGGCGCGTTTCGCGGCCAGTACAGCTTCCTTCTGCACGCCCACTACCCCCCACATCAGGACGTTGCCGCGGCGATCGGCCTTCTGCGCGTGGATGACGGTCACGTCGGGCCGATGCGCCGGAATCGCCGCCAGCTTTACTCCGGTAAACGGGCAGTCAATAAACTTGATGCGCTGGTTGTACTTCACCAGGTCGGTTCCAATGTAGCCGCGCAACATGCCGAACGGCAGACCCGACGCTCCCGCGCTATAGGCCACCGCCATGCCGGCGTGCGCGTGTTCTTCGATCTCGATCGGCTGGGGCCAGCCGTTTTCTACCGCGTCGCGCAGGCGATGCAGCGATCCGACGCCCGGATTTCCTCCCCAGGAAAAGACGATCTTCTTGACGCACCCCGCCCCGATGAGCTGATCGTAGATCAGGTCCGGCGTCATGCGGATCACGGTAAGGTCGCGCTTGGCCTGCCGGATAATCTCGTGCCCGGCGGCGAAAGGGATCAGGTGCGTGAACCCTTCCAGGGCGACCGTGTCGCCGTCGCGAACCGTCTCCCGGATCGCCTCTGAAAGTGAAAGTATGGAAGCCAAGAGCTTCTATTTTGCCATGGTTGAGCTCGGAAAACTAAAGAGATGCCTGGGGTTATTCACCAGGATGCGCTGCAGAATGTCGTTGTTTCTGCCAG
Organism: Bryobacteraceae bacterium; assembly: GCA_035469225.1. Lineage (GTDB taxonomy): Bacteria > Acidobacteriota > Terriglobia > Bryobacterales > Bryobacteraceae > Palsa-187. The sequence continues at coordinate 5,440 of DATIRX010000627.1, read as the reverse complement.
CGACTTCCCAGATCCACCGGTTGAGCAATGCACCATCGTTGGGCATCTGTCCCGCTTTCATGTTGGGATGCGGCCAATCCGTGCCGGTGATCACGTGGTCCGGGAATTCTTCCGCTAGCGCGCGCGCAAACGGCACAACCTTGCTCCAATCCTCAGGCTTGCTCGATCCGGTAAGGCGTTCGGGGCACGTCAACTTGGTGTAGCAACTTCTCTTGTCGCGAAAGAGCTGCAGGAAACGCTGGAACTCGGGATCGCTCACGCCCTTATCGATGGCCGGCACGGCCATGTGATCGAAAACCACGGGGATCGGAATGGCTTTGATGTGCGATTCGAGGTCCTTGAGATCCGCCGCTTCGCAATACAGATCGATGTGCCAGTCATTCTGGAGTTTTCCGAACTCCCTCAGCCGTTTAAGCCGGTTCGCCATGGCGACCATTTCCTCGGGCGGAGGAGGATTCGTGAGGCGCTTCACATAGCTGTACCGCACGCCACGCACGCCTGCCGTATCGAGCCCCATGAGTTCTTCGTCCGATATGTTTTTGTCGACGAACGCCACACCCAAGGCTCTGCCCTTCGCTCGTTTCAAGGCATTGAGCATGTAGCTGTTGTCGGTGCCATGGCAGGTGGCTGCGACAATCACTTCGCCCGAGAAACCCAGAAACGTATCCAGTTCTTCCAGCTTTCGCCAGGGGGCGAACGCCGGATCGTATTTTCGATCGTCCGACCACGGAAAGGGCGTCATCCCATTACTGTTTACGTGGCAATGGGTGTTGATGGCGCCCGGCGGCATTTCGAAAGCAGGCTTGTCGGGATTCGAATTCGGTTCAATGTTCTTGGGGCGAGCGGGGACCTTCTTTCGAGGCTTGTCGTTATAGTGATGCCGGTTCACTTCGCGAGTCTCGGAAACCATGGTGTACTCGCGCCCTTCTTCCATTTTGTATTTCCCGGAAAGATGGTCTACGATCACGTCCTCCAGATCCAGCCCGAGATCTTTCCGCAGCCTGTCGCCCAGCGGACCCTTGCGATCCGGCTTGTCGCCCAGCGCAAAATTGACCGAGACGCGTTTGCTGGGACCTTCTTCATCACCCACAATGCAGAACGTCCAGGGTGTGAGGGTGGTCGCTACGCGGCCTCGTAGAACCGTATTCTTGGGCTCCTCGGTGACCGGGTCTAACGACTTGTGATCTTTGAGCAAGGCATGCAGTTTTCTGAGCAGTTCTCCGTCGTTCTCAAGGAAAAAGCTCTCCATCTCCTTCGAACACTTGACCTCAAGATTTGGCATGGTTCATTCCATTCTAGTGAAGATGTTCGAGGCCGCAGCGCCGGAAACGATCCGAAAAACATTTGCTATAATCCCCACCGGAGGGACGAGCATGTCCTTAGTTCGAGGATTACATCACATCACTGTCTGCGCCGGGGGCGCCCAGGAAGATATCGATTTCATGACGCAAGTCTGCGGACAGCGTCTGATCAAGCAGACGGTCCTGTTCGACGGCCGATACGCCCACTATCATCTCTACTATGCCAACGCCGACTGCGAGCCTGGCTCGGTTTACACCACCTTCCCGTTCAACCGCGTGAAAGGGCGTCCGGGTTCGGGCCAGATCCAGTCTACGGCCTACACCGTGCCCAAAGGGTCCATCAAGTTCTGGGAAGAACACGTGAAGCGCCACAAGGTGCCCAATGAAGGCGTCAAGGAACGCTTCGGGACGAAGTATCTCCGCTTCAATCATCCTTCCGGATTGCAGATCGAAGTGATTGAGGACGATTCCGACAAGCGCCGCGGCTGGACCACCGATCAGATCAGCGGCGACGTCGCCATGAAGGGCTTTCATGGCCCGATGCTCTCGGTCCGGGAAATCGGCGAAACCGAGCGCTTCTTTGTGGACGCGCTGGGATTCAAGAAAACCGGCACCGAAGGCAGCCACCACCGCTATGAAGTTTCCGGCGGAGGCCCTGCGCGGACCGTTACGCTGATCCACGAACCCGACCGCCCGTCGGGAAGCTGGGTTTTCGGCGCCGGCACCGCCCACCATGTCGCGATGGATGTAGAAAGCGACGAGAAACTGGCCGAGCAGAAGGCTATCTACGAGGAGCTCGGCTACACTGACTGCTCGGAAATCAAGGATCGCAACTACTTCCATTCGATCTACTGCCGCTGCCCTGGTGGCATTCTGGTCGAATGTGCCGCCACCGCTCAGGGCGCTTTCGCCCGCGACGAAGCCGAATCCGAGTTGGGCACTCACATGCTGCTTCCGCCCTGGTTCGAGGAGAAACGCGCCGAAATCATGGCCATGCTCGATCCGATTGTCGTTCCTGAGGGCAATATCCCGAAAGACGCCAAGAAGGTCGCCAAAGCCACGCTGCCCGATACTCCGCCCTCCGCGGGCGATGCTGCCGGCGTTTCGCGGCGCAAAGCTGAATTCATCGGCGGCGACAAATCCAAGAAGTAAGCGTAGTGCCCATCCACACTCCTCCGGTAGTCCGCCTCCGCGAGGCGGGCCTGCCGCGGGGCCAAGCGGAGCGCGCCGGGATTCTGCTTCACGGCCGCTCCCGCACCAAGCAGGAAATGCTGGACTTGGCCTCCGGTCTGGAGCTGGGCGGCACGCGCTGGCTGGCGCCCTATGCCGATAATGGCGTGTGGTATCCAGGGCGGTTCATGGAGCCGCTGGAATCCAATGAGCCGTTCCTGACGCGTTCCGTGGAACGATGCCATCGCCTGGTCGTCGATGCCGGCGAGGACGGCCGCCTGGCGCCTTCGCAGATCTTCATCGTCGGATTCTCCCAAGGCGCATGCATCGCGATCGAATATGCGCTGCGTCATCCCGGCTGCTGCGGAGCCATCGTGGTGTTCAGCGGCTGTCTCATGGGGCCGCCTGGAACGGCCTGGCGCCCCGCGAAAGGTCACACACTGGACGGCCTGCGCGTGTTCATTACCGGAAGCGATATGGACGATTGGATTCCCGAGGAACGCTCGCGTGAAGCGGCCAGCGTACTAGCCGGTCTGGGCGCGGATGTGGACTTGCGGATCTATCCTTCGCGCCCCCACATCGTCAGCAATCTGGAATTGGCGGAGGCCCGGGATTTCCTGAGGTCGCGCACGCTACAGAAGCCGGCCTGATCCGCCGATGAGGTTTGTGACACTTCCGTGAATATGAGTCCCGAAGGCATGATTACGTTCGGCGCGCTGGTCCCCATCATCTATGCGGGGCTGTATGCGCTGGCCGATCCATCCAGCTCCATCCGCGTGGTGAACAAGATTGTGGCCGATACACACCGGCTGGAAGCCAGCACGCTATGGGGCGACCTGTTCGCGGAGCCCAAGCCCATTGTTGACTCCAGGACCAGCCGGCGCATTTTGCGTTTCGCCGGTCTGGCCATCATGGTCCTGGGGTTATTCCGCCTACGCTCGCTCTAGCAGCATCGCCATTCCCTGGCCCACGCCCACGCACATTGCGGCAACGGCCCGCCGCGCGCCGGTTCGCTTCAAGTGCATCGACGCGGTCAGCACCAGGCGCGCCCCGCTCATCCCAAGAGGGTGCCCGAGCGCGATCGCCCCACCGTTGGGATTTACTTTGTCGCTATCGTCGGAGAGGCCGAACGCGCGGGTGCAGGCCAGCGCTTGCGCGGCGAAGGCTTCGTTCAGTTCCAGGACGTCGATGTCCTCCATCTTCAGCTTGGCGTGAGCCAGCAGCTTCTGGACCGCTGGAATAGGCCCGATACCCATGTAGCTGGGGTCGACGCCCGCTGCTGCAGCGCCCACCACGCGTGCGATGGGCGTCAGGCCGAACTTTGCCGCGGCCTCCTCTGAGGCCACGAACAGCGCGACCGCGCCATCATTGATGCCGGAGGCGTTGCCCGCCGTCACCGTGCCGCCTTTCCGGAACGGAGCCGGTAGCTTGGCCAGCCCTTCCAAGGTCGTATCGGCGCGCGGATGCTCGTCTTCGGCGACCTCGGTCACCGCGCCTTTTTTCCCCGGAATGCACACCGGTTCGATCTCTTCGGCGAACACTCCGGCAGCTTTGGCCTTTGCGGCTTTCTGCTGCGAGGCCAGCGCGAAGCGGTCCTGCGAAGCGCGGTCGACGTTATACTTCTCCGCCACATTCTCCGCGGTCTCGGCCATGGAGATCGTGCCATACTTCTGCTCCATCAGCGGATTGACGAAGCGCCAGCCCAGCGTGGTGTCGAAGATCTGCGGATCGCGCTGGAATGCCGCGGAAGGTTTGGGGATGACCCACGGCGAGCGGCTCATGCTTTCGACGCCGCCCGCGATGGCCAGCGACATCTCGCCCGTGCCGATCCCGCGCGCGGCCACGGCCACCGCTTCCATTCCGGACCCACACAGGCGGTTCACGGTCACGCCCGGCACGCGCAGCGGAAGATCCGCCAAAAGCAGCGCCATGCGGGCCACATTGCGATTATCCTCGCCGGCCTGGGTCACGCATCCGTAGTAGACCTCGTCAATAGACTCCCAGTCGGCGTTCGGAAACCGGCGCTTCAAGGTAGCCAGCGGGTGCGCCGCCAGGTCGTCGGCGCGGACTCCGGAGAGTGCTCCCCCGAATCGCCCGATGGGCGTGCGGACACCCTGGCAAATGTAGGCAGTGGGCATGTGTGTATGATCGCAAACACGTCAACGGTCCTGGTCGGCAAGTAAGCTGGCTCTTCGCGAGACTGCGTAGACCTCCGTGAACTCCGCCCCGAATAGGAAGATTTGAGCGGAGTAGTACACCCACAACAGGAAAAGCACCACGGATCCGGCGGCGCCAAAGGCCGATCCCGTTGTAGTGTGCGCCAGATACAAACCGATCAGCAGTTTCCCGATCGAAAACAGAAGCGCGGTGACCGCGGCTCCGGTCCACACGTCCCTCCAGGCCACCCAGGTGTCGGGCAGGATGCGATACAGCATGGCGAATAGCAATGTGACTAACACCAGCGATGCCGCGAAATTTGCGGCTTGCAGCAGGAATTCGGTCACGGGAAGCTCGTGCGGGACAAACTTAACCGCGGCCGAGATGAGTGCGTCGGTTAGCACCGAGACGACCAGGAGAAGTCCCGCGAGCATCACGGCAACAAAGGAAACCAGGCGCTTGAAGAAGAACTGTCTGACATAGCCGCGTTCGTGGGCTGGAACCTCCCAAACCAGGTTGAGCGCATCCTGCAGCGCACCAAATGCAACCGTCGCCCCAAAAAAGATGGAAATCACGCCAGCGATGGTGGCGAAGGAGCTGGTGTTGCCGCCGCTATTTACTACCCCGCCGACGACGCGGGCTGCTGCCGGGCCCGCCGTGCGCGTAACCCAGTCGATGACATCGACGCGAGCCTGGCGCCGGCCTACAAATAATCCGCCTGCCTCCACAATGAACGAGAGCGCGGGAGCCAGCGACAGCAGCGCATAGAACGCCAGCGCGCCGGAAAGCATGGAGGTGTTGTGCTTCAGGCA
>DATIRX010000626.1:0-4486 GCA_035469225.1 Bryobacteraceae bacterium | reverse complement strand
CCCGGATACGTGACCATTCTGGTGGAGATGATTCACGACGCGCGGATCATCCCTCTGGACTCCCGCCCGCATGTGGACGCGAAAGTCAGGCAGTGGATGGGCGATTCGCGCGGCCACTGGGAAGGCAACACGCTGGTGGTGGAAACCACCAACTTCAACGACAAGACTCGCTTCCAGCGCGCGGGCGCGAACATGCGCCTGGTGGAGCGCTTCACGCGCACCGCTCCCGACACCATCACCTACGAGTTCACCGTCACCGATCCTGCGGCGTTCACCAGGCCCTGGACCGCGCAGATTCCGATGAAGCGAACCGAGGGACCCATCATCGAGTACGCCTGCAATGAGGGCAATTACGCGATGGAGGGCATGCTGGCGGGCGCCCGGGCCGATGAGAAGAAGGCCGCGCCCAGGTAGCAGGCGGGCTAAGTCAAAGCTTATGCCAGAAGCGTCCGGCACGGTCAGTCGCCGAGGCATGCGGGGGGCTACTCGCAAAAGTGGCGCCGGGCCGCGGGGCAGGTTATTTTGACGACGGATTCACCGTCGAAGAGTGCAAAAGTCCAAACACGTACTAGTACTTTTCCTTCTTATCAAGAAGGTAGTTGAACCCTTCTTCTCATGTATAATACCGGCTGGTAGAAACCTTCTACGGGAGAGATAAGAATGACCAAATCACAGCGTCTCTTCGTGACCTTGCCACTGTGTGCGTTGGCCCTGATTTTGTCGGCTGTGCCGTCTTCAGCCGCGACGATTACATGGGCGACCTGGACATCAGGAACTCCGAGCGCTACCGCCGGATCTGCCACTGGATCGCTAACGGGACTCGGCATTGGAGTGACCTATACGGGCGAGATGGAGTCGTTGCAGAACAATCCGTGGCTGCCAGTGAGCTCCTTCACGGGAGGGACGGTGGGAAATGCCCCACCTAGCGGTACCAATGATTCCATCCAGCTGTATGGTGGAGGAACCGTCGTGGACACGATCACTTTCAGCACCCCGGTGACCAACCCGATTCTGGCCATCTGGAGCCTGGGCCAGCCGGCGATAACCGCGCGGTTCGTCTTCACGGCGAGTGAGCCCTTCACCATCCAGGGTGGCGGCCCCAACTCACTTTATGGCGGCGCGTCGATCTTTGCTGGAGGAACGTGCCCAGCCAATTCCGTTTGCGGCGTGGAAGGAAACGGCGTGGTTCAGTTCAACGGCACCTTTAGCCAGCTCACCTGGACGAATCCGGTTTTTGAGGGCTACTACACCTTCACGGTGGGTGCGACCGCTGCGGCTAGTGGCGTGCCTGAACCTGCTTCGTTCTTTCTGATGGGCGGCGGACTGCTGGGAGTTGGCGTGCTCCGTTTGCGGAAACTCGCGCAGAAGCGGTAGACGGTAGTGCCGCACTGGCTACTCTACCTGAGATCGGCGATCACCGGCCGATCGGCCTGAAAGCGGGAATACTGATACGCAACTAGTAACGGACTTCCAATGGCTGCCTTGGATTGTCTCCTCGCAATGGACTGATTCGAAGCCCGGCAGACACCCGGTGGAAGCTGTCCCAAATCCTCATGCTTCTCGCCCTCAGGAAATCCAGGCTCTTCCTGCCCCTGGACGGTGACACCTCTGCTGATTGACACCGCTCCGGTTCAAATGTAGGATTGAAAGCCGGCGGCACAGCCAGCCGCGATACTCTCCCCATATGCGCAAAACGCTCACTTTCCTCTCCGCAGCCGCCGCGCTCTTCTGCGGCTCATTGCTGCTGATGACTCCCGATGAAGCTCGCGCCCAGACTGCCCCCGCCAAAGCCGTCGCCAAGGGCCCCCGGATGCCCGACGGCAAGCCGAACTTCAACGGCGTCTGGCAGGCCATCACCACCGCGAACTGGGACATCCAGGACCATTCGGCGGCTGCGGGACCGTTCTGGCAACTGGGCGCCATCGGCGCGATTCCAGCCGGACAGGGCATCGTCGAGGGCAATGAGATCCCCTACACGCCCGCGGGGCTCGCAAAGAAGAAGCAGAACAAGGCCAACTGGCCGGCCGAGGACCCCGAAGCCAAGTGCTACATGCCCGGGATTCCGCGCGCGAACTACATGCCTTTCCCGTTCCAGATCATCCAGTCCAACAAAGACATTCTGATGGCTTACGAATACGCCAGCGCCAACCGTCTGATTAACATGGGAAAACCGGTGGAAGCCGGATCCGATACCTGGATGGGCACCTCCAACGGCCGCTGGGAAGGCGACACGCTGGTGGTCGATGTGACTGGCTTGAATGGGCTTGCCTGGTTCGATCGGGCCGGAAACTGGGGCAGCGACAAGCTGCATATAGTGGAGCGTTACCATCGCACCAGCAACGACGTCCTGAATTACGAGGCCACCCTCGAAGATCCGAGTGTGTATACCAAGGCGTGGAAGATCAGCCTGCCGCTCTACAAAAGAGCGGAAAAGAACGCCCAGATCCTGGAGTTCAAGTGCGTGGAGTTCGCCGAAGAGCTGCTGTACGGTAAGTATAAGAAGCAGCCGACGAAATAACCGCCCGAAAGGAGAACCAGAATGCAGAAGCGGCTCCTGACTTCTCTGATGGTGATCGCAGCCGGGCTGGTTTCTGCGCTCCTGGCGACCATGCCCATCGTCGGCCAGCCGGCTCCGGGCAAAGCCAAAAAGGCCGCCTACACGCCTCCCAAGCTGCCCTGGGGCGATCCGGACCTCCAAGGACTATGGCCGGGGACCGACCTGATTGAAGTCCCCCTGCAGCGCGATCCGAAGGCTGGAGATCGAGTTGAGGTTACGCCGGAGGAATTCGCCGAACGGCAAGCCAAAGCGGAGCGGACCGCGGCCAACGACCGAGTGACTCATGTCGCCAAGGACAGCAAAGTAGGCATTAACCCGCCCGGATACTGGCTGGAGCATGGAATTCCGCAGAAAATCACGTCGCTGGTGGTGGATCCGCCCAACGGGCGCATTCCCGAGCTCACCGATCTGGCCAAGCAGAAGGCGGCGCAAGCCAAGCAGGCCAAACAAGGCCACGGTCCGAACGAGTCCTGGGAAGATCAGAGCCTTTATGACCGCTGCATCTCGCGCGGGGTGATGGGGTCCATCCTGCCGGTGATCTACAACAATGGCACCCAGATCGTGCAGAGCCCCGGCTACGTGGCGATTCGCTATGAGATGATCCACGAGACCAAGATCATCCCGCTGGACGGACGGCCGCACCCCGGCTCGAATATCAAGTCCTACATGGGCGATGCGCGCGGCCATTGGGAAGGCAACACGCTGGTCATCGAGACGACGAATTTTCTGGGCGATAAGAATGGCATCGGACTGAACGGCGGCGGCACTCCGCACAGCGCCGACATGGTGTTGATCGAAAAATGGACGCGCACCGCGCCCGACAGGATGGAGTACACCGCCACCATCAACGACCCGAAGACGTGGGTCAAGCCCTGGACCCTTCGGATGCCGCTGCGGCTGAACCCGGAGTTCCCGCTGTACGAGTACGCCTGCCACGAAGGCAATTACGCGATGTTCAACATGCTCAAAGGCGCGCGCGCCGATGAAGCTGCGGCGGAAGCCGCCAAGGCCGGCAAGAAGTAGAACAGGAGATTATTATCCATGCGAACAACACTCTGGTGGGCAGTCGCGGCGGTGGGACTACTGGCGGCCGTATCGCCGGTCTGGGCGCATCACGCCTTCGCGGCCGAGTACGACGCCAAGAAGCAGGTCCGCCTGGAAGGGACCGTCACGCAAATGGAGTGGATTAATCCGCACGCCTGGATCCACATTGACGTCACCGGTCCCGACGGAAAGGTGACCAGCTGGATGGTGGAAGGCGGGAGCCCCAACATTCTCCTGCGCCGCGGCTTCAACAAGAACACGCTCGAGAAGGGCCAGCACATCGTGGTCGACGGCTTCCAGGCCAAGGACGGCTCCAACCGCGCCAACGGGTCGAACATCACCTATCCCGACGGGAAGAAGTTGTTCCTGGGCTCCTCCGGCACCGGAGCCCCGGTCGATCCGGGCCCCGGGAAATAGCCGCCTAGCTCAAGCCAGGTCGTAGCGATCCAGGTTCATCACCTTGTTCCAGGCCGCCACGAAGTCACGCACGAACACCTCCTTCGCGTCGCTGCATCCATAGACTTCCGCGAGTGCCCGGAGCTGGGAATTCGAACCGAAGACCAGGTCGACACGGGTGCCGGTCCACTTGACTTTGCCCGTGGCGCGATCGCGTCCCTCGTAGGTGCCCTCGGCGGCAGGCTTCCACTCGGTGCTCATGTCCAGCAGGTTGACGAAAAAGTGGTTCGTAAGCACTCCCGGCTTGTCGGTGAAGACGCCGTGTTTCGCGACGCCGGCGTTCGCACCGAGGGCGCGCATGCCGCCGACCAGAACCGTCATCTCCGGAGCGGTCAGTGTCAGCAACTGCGCCTTGTCCAGCAGCAGCTCTTCCACGGGTGTCTTGACGCCGTTTTTGACGTAGTTGCGGAACCCGTCCGCGACCGGCTC
>DATIRX010000625.1:0-3407 GCA_035469225.1 Bryobacteraceae bacterium | reverse complement strand
CAACGACGATTTCGAAGGCGCCTTCGGGAATTCCAGCTACAATTCCCTGCAGGCGAGCATTCGCCACTCCGCCAGGGGGCTGGATCTGGTGCTGGCCTACACGTACAGCAAATCCCTCGATCAGGCGTCAAGCATTTCCGACGTTGTCGACCCCTTCGACTACAAGCGGATGCGCGGACTTTCGGCGTGGGACCTGACCCACAACCTGGTGGCAACCTATTCGTATCAGTTGCCCCTGGAGCGTCTGACCAGCCGGATGAAACCGCTCACGCGCGGATGGCAGATCTCCGGGATCACCCGGGTCAGTTCCGGTTTCCCCGTGACCATATCCAGCGACGTGGATACTTCTCTGCAGGGTAGTTCTCCGAACGGCGTAAATAACCACCTGATTGATTTGCCCGACTATACCCCGGGAAATCTCAATCTGAACGGCAATCCACGAAACGGGCTGTCGTATTTCAACACCGATCTCTTTACTACCGCCGCCCTGGGAACCCCGGGCTCGGCGGCGCGCCGAACGATTCATGGACCCGGGATGCTGAACTTCGATATCTCGCTGATGAAATCGTTCAAGCTGAGTGAGTCGAAGAACCTGCAGTTCCGCTGGGAGACGTTTAACAGCTTCAATCACGCGCAGTTTTTCGGCCCCTCGGCGGTCAATGGGGATTTCGACAGCGGTCTCTTTGGCCAGGTAGTGAAAGCCGCGCCGCCGCGGCTGATGCAGCTGGCGCTGAAGTTTACGTTCTGAAGCAGTATAGTAAAACGTGCGTTGGTTCTTCATTGGCGTTCTCTTTACGATCGGAGTAGCGATCGTGACCGGTCTGGTCTTGATCCGGCGGGGCGGCGGATTCAGCACACGCGAGCAACCGACTGGCATGGAAACCTGGATTGCCCGGAAATCCCGCGGCTTGGGCATGCCGGCCGGGGCGAGATCCAGGATGAACCCCGTTCCCAACAGCCCGGAAGCCATCGCGGACGGCCGCGCGCATTGGGCCGATCATTGCTTTTCCTGCCACGCCAACGACGGCAGCGGCGATACTCCCGTCGGCCGGAATCTGTACCCGCCCGCGCCCGACATGCGCCTGCCCGCGACGCAACAATTGACCGACGGAGAGCTGTTCTATATCATCCAGAACGGGATCCGTCTTACCGGCATGCCGGCCTGGGGCACTGGAACCGCGAAAGACGAGGAGGACTCCTGGAAACTGGTGCATTTCATACGTCATCTGCCGCAGATTACCCTGGAAGAGAAGAAGGCCATGGAGAAGATGAATCCCAAGAGCGCGGATGAGCTCGCGGAAGAACAGGAAGAAGAAAGATTCTTGCAAGGAGAGGACAACAACCATGAAACGACGCCCGAGCATCATCATCACTAGCCTTCTGGGCCTGCTGCTGGCTTGTGCCGCACAGGTTTTCGCGCACGGCGGCTTCGATCACGTAACCGGCACCGTGCAGAAGCTGGAGAACAGCGTTCTCACCGTGAAGACCGCCAAGGGAGACGTCGCGGTCACGCTGGATGCAAAAACTGAGATCACCCGCAACGATAAACCCGCGCAGGCGGCGGACCTGAAGGCGGGCGTTCGCGTAGTGGTAGACATTCCCGAAGGAAGCAAGACGAAGATCGCACACTCCATTAAAGTGGGGGTTGCAGCTCACAAATAACCGGACCAGGCTAGCTGGTCTGGGCCGCGACCGGCGCCTGAGCGGTGGCTGATTCGCGATACGCCTTGAGCACTTCGGAGACCTTGCCTACCTTGATTACGCGGCCGTGCTCCAGCCACAGGCCCCGGTCGCACAGGCGCTCCAAGGTATCCAGCGCATGCGAAACGCACAGGATCGATTTTCCGGCATGCCGGAATTCCATAATCTTGTCGACGCATTTGGTGAAGAAGTTCTGGTCTCCGACACCCAGAACTTCGTCGATGATCAGGAGCTCCGGATCCACGTTGATAGCCACCGAGAAAGCCAGGCGCATCACCATGCCGGCGGAGTAAGTCCGCAGCGGTTCTTGGATAAACTCACCCAGCTCGGAAAACTCCACGATCGGATCGAATCGCTCGCGCACCTGGCGGCGCGTCAGCCCCATCAGACTGGCCTTAATCCGCAAGTTTTCCGCGCCGGTGAGGTCGGGATGAAACCCGGCTCCCAGCTCGAGCAGCGCCTCCACCCGGCCTTCTGCCCTAACGCTCCCGTCGCTCGGATCGCAAAGGCTGGTCGCGATGTTGAGTAGCGTGCTTTTCCCGGCTCCATTCGAGCCGATCACGGCCATGCTCTCGCCATGCTCCAGCGAAAACGACACATCGCGAAGGGCGTAGAATCGCTCACGCGAATCCGTGCCCAGGGAATACGCCAGCCGGTCGCGCAACAGCATCCGGCCGCCGTGCCGGTAGAAGTATTTGGATACGCCCCGGAACTCTAAAACAGGCATGGATACTGGCTCAGATTCTTATTGTAAGCGACCGGGCCAGTTGGGCTTAAGCTCCGCACTCCAGGACGCATTACTTCGCGTCGTTCTTAATGATCTTGCCGGCTTTCATGACGAACTTGACGCGTTGAAGCTCGGTGATATCGGCCAGAGGGTCGCCCGAGACGGCCACCAGGTCCGCGAATTTTCCTTTGTCGATGGATCCGATCTGATCCTGCCATCCCAGGGCTTCGGCATTGATGATGGTTCCGCCCTGAAGGGCTCGGACGGCGGTCAAGCCGCCGTGCTTCACCAGCATTTCGAAGTCGAGCGCCTGCGTGCCGTGCGCGTAGGTCGATCCGTCGGCCCCGCTGCCGACCATAATCTTCATGCCTTTGGTGGCGGCGGCCATGGCGACGGCTTTTTCAAAAATTGGAATCATGCGGTACTTGCCGCCGGTGTTCTTGGCGTCGTTATCGTCCATGTAAGGCTCGATGTAGCGCTGCAGCGTGGGGTCGTAGAACAGGCCCTTGGCGACCATCATGTTGGCTTGCTCCTGATCGAGGCCATAGGCGTGCTCGATGGTGTCGCAGCCGGCCACGATGGCGTTCTTCTGTCCTTCGCCGCCCAGAACGTGGCAGGCGGCCTTTTTCCCCAGCCGATGCGTCTCATCGATCAGGGCTTGCAGAACCGGCATCGGATACGTGAGCACATAGCGGGCTTCTCCGGTCGCTGTGAAGGAGTACGCCCCCGTAGGGAACAGCTTGATCCAATCGACGCCATGTTCCACGTGGTCGCGCACCGCCGCGCGCGCTTCCTCGACTGATCGAACGATGGTGCTGGCGAGAGGGTTGTCCGGAGCTTGAGGATTCGGCGGCGTAGCCCCCCATGCGATCCCGCGCCCGGACACCTGATACCTGGGGCCATCGAAGCGGCCTTCTTTAATGGCGTCACGCATGGCGATGTCGGCGTATCCATTGCCGTGCGAGCTCATATCGCGCGC
>DATIRX010000624.1:0-3343 GCA_035469225.1 Bryobacteraceae bacterium | reverse complement strand
CCTTCCTTGAGGTCGTACTTATGGACCTCCTTGGCGCCAAAGGCATTGACGTAGAGGTAGCGCCCGTCGGCGCTCACCAGCAGCCCGTTGGGGTAGGCGCCGCGCGTACCGGGCACTTCTTCCTCGCCCTTTCCGGGTATCCAGCGTGCTACATACCCGGTGACCTGGCCGCCGAAGGGGTCATTGCCTGCGCCCTGCGGGGCTTTTCCCTTGTCTTGAGCTTTTGCTTGACCGGGGGGTGGGGGCGGGGGCTGCAGCGCGGTGGGATGCGTGGCGATAAACCCGCCGTCGGGCAGCGCCGCGACATCGTTAAAATCACGAGCCGATACTACACAGCCGTGCCAGATCAGGTCCCTGGATTGTTTCAGCTCGAACATTTCGATGGACTCGCGGCCGCCGTGGTTGACGACGAAGAGCTGCACCGCACCGTTCTTGCGTTTCAGCAGAGAGATTCCATGCGGCCGAAGCGCGTCGCCGATGGGACCGGGACATGCGGGATCACCCCAGTCCTTGCGGGGCTCCGCGGCGGGCGTGATCTTGGCAAAGGTCTTCCTGGCGGGATCAAAAAGCATGAGACCGGCAACTCCCGCGCCTGCCGGGCCGTTCACGAATTGGCTGACGATGATCGATTTGCCATCGGGGGTGAGCTCGAGATCTTCAGGCGAACGGGTACCGCAAATGATGTCGATATCGCCGTGCGCGCCGCACTCCATCAGAGCCGGTTGCGGCGGACCGCCCTTCCCTTGCGCGAACGCGACTGAGCGGAACGAGGCGGCGATAAGGATTGCCAGGACTATCGTTTTCATTGCTTCTCCGTGTAGGGTTCCATGCGCATCAGTGCGCCGTTATTTTCTGCCGTTAGCAGGTACAAGAAACCGTCGGGACCCTGCCGGACATCCCGAATCCGATTCTGTAGCTCGCGCAGCATCGACTCGCGGTGGAGCTCTTCCCATTCGGCGTTGAAATCGATGCGTTCCAGATGTCCGGAGCGCGGGACCTCACCCTGCCGCATGCCGCCCACGAAAAGGTTGTTCTTCCAGTTGTGAAACTTGTCGCCGGTGTAGAAGGTCATGCCGGAAATGGCAATCGCGGGCACCCAAAATACCACGGGCGGCTCCATCCCTTCTTTCCACGGGTCGACGGACACGCGCGGCCCCAGATAGAACCGGCCATAACTGACCACCGGCCAGCCGTAATTCTTGCCGGCCTGAAGAATATTGACTTCGTCGCCGCCGTTGGGTCCGTCCTCGCATTCCCAAACGGCGCCCGTCTCTGGATTCACGGCGAGTCCCAGTGCATTGCGATGGCCCAGCGTAAAAATCTCGGGACGATAACCCGCGCGCCCGACAAAGGGATTGTCCGCCGGGACCGTTCCGTCGTCGCGCAGCCGCAACACCTTGCCCGCGAGGTTGTTAGGATCCTGGGCGGCCGCCGCCGCGGGTGGATCGCCGACGCCAATCGTCATATACACCATCCCGTCTTTTCCGAAAACGATCCGCGACGCATTGCCGTTCTGGATGGCTGAGAAAAGATCCTGGACGTCGGTGAGTGCGGAGCCATTCCATCGGCCGCGCGCCAGCGTGATGATTCCTGCGTTGTTACCCGCCGTACCGGCTGTGCCTGGTGGCCTGTGATACGTAAAATACACCAGCTGGTTCTCGGCGAAGCGCGGATGCAGCGCCAGGTCCATCAGGCCGGCCAAGCCTTGTGCCTGCACTTGAGGAACGCCGGCGATGGGACTTGGATCGAGCGTCCCGTTGCGGACGATGCGCAGCCTTCCGGGCCGCTCGGTGATCAGAATCGCGCCGTCGGGAAGGAACGCCATGCTGAATGGCTGGTTGAGCCCTTTGGTCACCATCAGCCGGATTTGATGCTGGATGCCGGTGTCGAGCACGATGGGACCATCGGGAAGCAGCGGCGAAGGCCAGTTGATTCCCGGCGGCGCTGTCGGTGCTTTTCCCGCGGCCTTGCCTTTCGGAGCGGCAGGTTGTTGCGCGCGACCGCCGGCTCCCGCCAGTGCCAGCGTGAAACCCAAGGCCATCGTCCAGATCCAGGGATGTTTCTTCATTGTCTTGTACCGTTGGCAAGTATATTCCAAAGCCGGCGTCCCATGTTTGTGCCGCTGAAGGAAGTGCTATGATACTTGGTCGCATTCCGCTGGAGTACGAAATGGTTGTGACTCATCTGCGACCTGCCGTGTTCGTGCTGTTCCTGCTATCCCCTCAGTTGAACCTTCCGGGGCTCGCCTATCAATCCGAAGTGAATACTCCCAGCGCCCGGATGGCGCCTGCGCGATCTCGCGATAGCGCAGCGCGCGGAGCCCGCGTGGAAGATCGCACGTTGCCCGAGGCGAATCTGCGCGTGGATACATCACTGGTGTTGATTCCGGCGCAAGTCACCACGCGCGAGGGTGCTCCCATCGCCGACCTCAAGCGCGAGGACTTCCGGATCTACGAAGACGGATCCAGACAGGAGATCACCTATTTCGCTACCGACGATGCTCCTATTTCCATCGGCTTGTTGTTCGATTCGAGTGGAAGCATGAAGAACAAGAAGAAGAATTCGGCCGAGGCCGCTGCCGCGTTCTTCCGAACTGCCAATTTAGACGACGAGTTCTTTCTTATCGAATTCGACGACCGCCCCAGACTGGCAGTACCGTTTACCAAGGACATCTCTCTGCTTTCTCACGAGATCAATCACGCGCGGCCTTTTGGGCGCACCGCGTTGTTTGACGCCATTCAAATGGCGCTGGGATTAATGAAGAACGCGCGCCACGACCGCAAGGCGCTGGTGATCGTTTCTGACGGCGGCGACAATCGCAGCCGCCATACATTCACCGCCATCAAGAGCGCTCTGCTGGAAGCCGACGTGCAACTCTATTCGATGGGGATCTTCGATCCCGAAGGGGTCACACCGGGATCGCCCGAGGAATCCAAGGGTCCGGAACTCCTGGAGCAGCTGGCTGAAATATCGGGCGGCCGCAATTTCCCTATCTTGAATCTCGAGAATCTGGCCGGCGTGAGCGCCCGGATCGGACAGCTTCTGCGGAACCAGTATTTGCTGGGATACAACCCTTCGAACACGTCGCGGGACGGGCTCTATCGGGGAATCAAGCTGGATGTGGTCGCGCCGGTTGCGGCCGCCACGCGCGTGCAGTATCGCAAAGGGTATTACGCTCCCCGGCAATAGTCAGGTGCGGCGATCGCGAGAGGTCATCAATTCTTCGATGTTGATCAGCTCGGTCGGATAGTTGCCGGTATAGCAGGCGTAACAGTAATCCTGGCGATCGTCCTGCACGGCCTCGCGCAAGCCTCCCAGCGACAGGTACCCCAGAGAGTCGGCT
>DATIRX010000623.1:0-10017 GCA_035469225.1 Bryobacteraceae bacterium | reverse complement strand
CCAGCGAATGAGAATCGTCGGGACGCTTCACCGGGGCCTGTTCCTGCGTCGGTGCGGCAACCGGGGCGGCCACCGCGTTGGCCGATGGGCCAGGCATCACTCGATACGTCGCGGCCAGACCCGCCGTGACCAGGATCGCCGTGACGGCCAGTCTTGCCGTCCACACGTGAGGACCTGATCCTGCGCCTCGCCGGGTCAGCCCGATCGGAACCAGACCCGCGGCCTGCAGGGACAGAAGCTCGCGCGGAAGGGCTGGCCCCGGCAGCGTAATCCTGGGTTCGCCCGCCGTCGCCGCCGGCTTCGCCTCGGACACCGCCAGACCCATCAGACGGTCCGCGGCTTCAAAGTAACTTTGGAACTTTGCCAGTGCCGGTGCTGCGGAGCGACCCGGCCGTTCGGGAAGTTGAACCGGACTGGGGGCAGCTACCTCGGCTTCGGCCGGCTTGCTCGATACCGCCTTAGGGGATGCCCCGGGCGCCGCCGCCTGCGGCTTGAATACCTGGCGCGTTGGAAACTCTTCGGCGATCGCAGGAGGCTGCGGCTCGGCCAGCAAACGCATACTGGGTGGAGCGCCCAGCAGCCAGGGGCTGGCTGGAGTCAGATCCAGGATCACAGGAACCCGTCCTGTCTCACGCGGAACGGCAACGCTTTCGATAATTCGCGGGGAACCGTAAGGGACGCGCGAACCATGGAGCTGCTCCGCCAGGTCGGCCAGACGGTCGGAGAACGTTTCCGGCTCCGGCAGCGGTGACTCCGGCGTGGGAGCGGCGGGCGTTTCCGGCTTCGCAACCATTACTTCCGGCTGCAGAATTTCAGGTTCTAAGATTTCTGCTTTCGAAATTTTCGGCTGTAAGACTTCAGGTAAGAGGACTTCCGGCTGGGGAGTCTGCACGGGCCGGGGAGACGTTTCCCGCGGCGGCATCACCGTCGCTAACGGGCCACGCGAAGGGAGGGGAGCCGCCTTCGCCTGCGGTTCGCAAACGGGGCATTCCTTGACTCCCGGCGCGATCTCCTGACCGCACTCCGGGCAAATCCAATGGAACATAAATCCAATCTACACGGAACTGGCTGAAATGCCCGTCAGGTACTAACCCTACCTACTAATACGGGGCACCTTAGCCAGATTGAGATTCAATCTCAGAACCCGCGGTTTCCTTTCAGCGCGTCGTGGGAACGCCACGGGAGCCCGCTAGCACCTGGGTAGGCGCCGAGAGGAACTCCAGGAACTTTTTCTTGGATCCGCTTTCCGCGACTCCGCGGTTCATCAGACTGGAGGCCAGTTCCTCGAACTGTCGCCCGAGTTTACACTTGGGATCCACCAGATCCCCCGAAGTGGTGGCCCGATTGACGGCCAGGTAGTCGTTGACAAAGCTGTGCATTACCGGCACGCCCAGTACGTCCTGCACTTGCTCCGGCGTGAGCAGCGACTGCTTGGACACCCGGTTCAGAACCACCGAGACGCGGTTGTCCAGATCCAGCGTTTTCAAAAACGCGAGCTTTTCCCGAGTCAGATGCAGCGATGGCACTTCCGCTGTGCACACCAGGAATACCTGTTGGGAATCGCGAATGATTTCCAGCGAATAGCGCTCCAGGTTGCCGGACAGGTCCACGCACACCACATCGTAGTTGCGAAGCCAGAATTGATCCAGGTCATGAACCTGCGCCGGATCCACGCGCACATTCGGATTCATCGGCCCGGAATGCATCACGTCCAATTTCCCAACGGTCGTGACCAGCTGCTGCCACAGGTTCTCGTCCAGCTCCTGCAGGTGCTCCACGGCTTCCATGATGGCGTGCTCGTTGCGGATCTTTAACAGGAATCGCAGGATGCCTGAACTGAGATCGAGATCGGAGAGCAAGACTCGCGTCTTATCCAGACGGGAAATCGCGCCGGACAAATTGAGCGCCAGCGTGGTGGCGCCGGAACCCGCCTTGGCCGGCAGGAAGGAGTAGATCCTGCCCTTGGATCCGTAGACCGGAGGCTTCTGCTCGATCAGGGTCTTGACGTTCCGCAGGGACTCGACCAGCGCGCTCAGCTCGAATGGCTCGGCCACCAGTTCGCGCACACCGGAACGCATGATCTCGCGCAGCGTCATGGCATCGCACACGCGATGGTAAGCCACGAACTGAACGCCTTCGGCTTCTTGCAGTACGCGCGCAACGATTTTCCCGGCCGTCTCGCCCTGCTCGAAGCTGATAAAAACGACTTCCGGAGCATGCGCCCGCAGAGTCCGAACCAGATCGCTTTCATCCGGATAGCTTGTCAGAATGCGTGCCACGTTCACCTCATTGGCGAGCGCGCTCACGGCCTTTTCCAATTGTTGCGCCTGTTTGGCGTCCGGTCCGATGATGATCGTCCTCAGCATCTAACTATTGCCTCACCTTTGAGACTACGGGACTTATCGGGTCCCGACAAATGGTTCTTCCCCCCAGTTTGAGCCGCAGAAGTCCCTATAATCCAGGAGATTTCGCTTAACCCGCACCCGGGTGATCCCCCTATGCGCCCACCTGTCTGCATGTGTACCTAATCGGTTGTCGGCCGGCTTTCAGTAGGGTCCCGAAGGTGGAACGTGCGCTTGCCGCTCCAGGTCGGGTATTCTTGACATTGGCTATGGGCAAGTTCCTGGGTCGTATCGTGTGGGCCGCGATTGCTTTAGCTGCCGCCTTGTCGATGGGCGCGGTGGCCCAAAGCCGCGGCGAGTCCGTGAACAGCACCTGGCTGGTGATCGCCTCCGTGTGCACCTACCTGGTGGGATACCGCTTCTATGCCCGCTTTGTGGCCGCGCGCGTCATGGCTCTCGACGATACGCGCGCCACCCCCGCCGAACGCCTGCGCGATGGGCATGATTTCGAGCCGACCAATAAGTGGATCGTCTTCGGCCACCACTTTGCCGCCATCGCCGGCCCTGGCCCCCTGGTGGGACCCACTCTGGCGGCTCAGTTCGGCTATCTCCCGGGCTTCCTGTGGATCGTGATCGGAGCCACCCTGGGCGGCGCTGTGCAGGATTTCGTGATCCTGTTCGGTTCCATCCGGCGCGACGGGAAATCGCTCGGCCAGATCGCCCGCGAGGAGGTCGGCAGGGTGGGCGGGTTCACCGCACTGATCACGGTCCTGCTGATCATGATCATCCTGCTGGCGGTGATCGCGCTGGTGGTGGTCAACGCGCTCAAAGGCAGCCCCTGGGGTACGTTTACCATCGTCGCCACCATGCCGATCGCCGTGTTCATGGGCCTGTACCTGCGGTTCTGGCGGCCGGGAAAAGTGGTGGAAACATCGCTGATCGGATTCGTGCTGGTGATGGCCAGCGTGTTTGGCGGCCAGGCAGTGGCGCAATCTCCCACGCTGGCGCCCTGGTTTACGTATTCCGGTGCCGCGCTGGCCATCGGACTGATCGTCTACGGATTCTTCTCGAGCGCCCTGCCCGTGTGGCTCCTGCTGGCCCCGCGCGGCTACTTGAGCACCTTCGTGAAGCTGGGCGTGGTGGTGCTGCTGGCGGTCGGGATTATTTTCCTGCGTCCGGAGCTGAAGCTGCCGCCGTTCACGCGTTTTGTCGATGGCACCGGACCTATTTTCGCCGGCAAGATCTTCCCGTTCTGCTTTATCACCATCGCCTGCGGAGCCGTTTCCGGATTCCATTCGCTGATCTCCTCCGGCACCACACCTAAACTCCTGGCGCGCGAACGCCATGCAGTAGCGGTGGGATACGGATCCATGCTGCTTGAAAGCTTCGTGGCCGTGATGGCCCTGATCGCCGCGGCATCCCTCCAGCCGGGCGTGTTCTTTGCGGTGAATTCGCCTGCCGGAATTGTGGGAGCCACGCCCGCTGCAGCCGTCGCCACCATCACCGACTGGGGATTCCCCGTGACCGCGGCCGAGATGCAGACCATGGCGCAGGACGCCGGGGAGCAGTCTTTGTTCTACCGCACCGGCGGCGCGCCCTCGCTCGCACTGGGCATGGCGCAGATCTTCGTATCCAGCGGCGGCGGCCGCGCCCTGCTGGCCTTCTGGTATCACTTCGCCATCATGTTCGAAGCGTTGTTTATTCTGACCACGCTCGATTCCGGCACGCGCGTGGGGCGATTCATGTTGCAGGACATGCTGGGACAAGTGTGGCCCAAGTGGGGCCGCACCAACTGGAAGCCCGGCATGCTGGTCACCAGCGCGGTTATCGTGGCGGCGTGGGGATATTTTCTGTATCAAGGCGTGATCGATCCGCTGGGTGGCATCAATACCCTATGGCCTCTGTTCGGCATCGCCAACCAGCTGCTGGCTGCAGTGGCCCTGTGCGTGGGGACCACCATCCTGGTGAAGATGCACCGCGCACGCTATATGTGGGTCACCTGCGTTCCCCTGGTCTGGCTGGTGGTGGTGTGTTTCGTGGCCGGATGGCAGAAGATTTTCTCCCCCCTGCCGGCGCTGGGATTTCTGGCGCAGGCCGATCAGCTGGCAGCGGGTCCGCAGACCTCCACGACCGCCGCTTTGGTCTTCAACGCGAGATTAGACGCCGCGGTGACGGGGATCTTCCTGGTTCTGGTGGCGACCATTCTGATCGACTCCATTCGCGTGTGGATCGGGATCCTGGGCGGCACGAACAAGGCCAGGACCACCGAGACTCCCTTCGTCCCGACGCGGCTGGCGGAGGAATTATGAGCGCATTCCTGCGGGCCGTCGCCCAGTTCATCTCCGGCGTGGTGGCGGAACTGTCCGATCAGAATGCCTACCAGCGCCATCTGGCTGCGCATGGAACCGTCCACTCGCCCCAGGAATGGCGGCGATTTCAAGATGAGCAGTCCGCCGCGAGCTCCCGCCGGCCGAAGTGCTGCTGAGCGCCTTGGGGTAGAATCGGTACGAATTATCGTAAAGGAGCCCCATGGCGAAAAAGATTGATCCGCTCAATAAGAAACTGTATGGAGCAGTAAACGCCATACTTACCGTGACGGATGTAAAGGGCTCGGCGGACTTCTATCGCAAGGCCTTCGGCTTTACCATCCGCTCCATGATGAACGGGCCGGACGGCAAACCGATTCATGCCGAGCTGAAACTGCGGGATGCTACCTTGATGCTGTCGCCGGAGATGCCCAGGAGCGGCGCTCGCAGCGCCAAGACCATTGGCGCATCGCCGGTGACCCTGTACCTCCCGGTGGAAAAGGTGGATCAAGTAGTCGCCAAGGCAGTGAAGCTCGGCGCGACCCAGCAGGGACCGGTGATGGAGATGTTCTGGGGAGATCGTTGTGGAACCGTCGTCGATCCGGAAGGCTACACCTGGATGGTCGCCACCCACCTCTCAGAACCCACTCCCCGGGAACTGAAGCAGAAGATGAAGGCGATGATGGGCGCCCAGGCGTCCGGAACCTCGAGCGGATCGTAGCTCGTTGCGCTGATGGTTCGGTAGAATAGGTCAACTGCCGTGACCACTACAACGCGTTGGTTGTTATCCCTGCTTCTGGTCGTCGGGCTGGTTCCCACGCCCGCCCAGCGGACCATCAGCGGCGAAATCGAAATCCGTCAGGCGCTGGAACGCCTCAACACCCTGGGCAGCGTCATGATGATCGGCGCGCATCCCGACGACGAACGCGAGCAAGTGCTGGCATACCTGGCACTTGGCAGGCACGTGCGCACCGCCTATCTGTCCCTCACCCGCGGCGAGGGTGGACAAAACCTGATCGGACCCGAACAAGGCGACGAACTCGGAATCATCCGCAGCCAGGAGCTTCTCACCTCCCGGCGCATCGACGGCGCCGAGCAGTATTTCACCCGCGCCATCGATTTCGGCTTTTCCAAGACCGCGGAAGAAACCTTCCAGAAATGGGACCGCAACAAGGTCCTGGGCGACGTGGTGTACAACATCCGCCGGTTCCGCCCGGACGTCGTGATCCTGGTATTTTCCGGCACGCCCCGCGACGGACACGGGCATCACCAGGCGTCCTCGATTCTGGGCCGCGAAGCTTTCTCTCTCGCCGGCGATCCGTCGAAGTTTCCCGAGCAGCTGGCCTACGTCCAGCCCTGGACTCCCAAGCTCCTGATGATGAACGCAGGCGGACCCGGGGGAGGACAAAACAAGGGTGGACAAAATAAAGGGAAAGGCAAAGCCGAGAAGGCTCCGCCTCCTCCCGATCTGAGTCTCGATGTCGGGGTCTATTCGCCCGAGCTGGGTGCTTCCTTCGGCGAAATCGGAGGAGCCAGCCGCAGTGCCAATCGCACGCAAGGGACCGGCGCCGCCGAGACCAAGGGGTCGCAGATGGCTTCGATGGACACCGTGGCCGGCGACAAGGCCACCAAGGATCTTTTCGAAAATCTGGATATCACCTGGAATCGTCTGCCGGGTGGAGCAGCCGTCGGCGAAGCCGTCAGGCAAACCCTGGACTCGTTCGTCCCGGCACACCCCGAAGCCCTGCTGCCTGCGCTGATCCGGACGCGGCCGCTCATCGCCGCGATCAAAGATCCCCTCGCGGAACGAAAACTGAAAGAGCTGGACGATCTGATTGCGCTGTGCTCCGGCCTGTCGCTCGAAGCGCAGTCCGACAAGGCCGCCGTAAGTCCGGGGGCGACGCTGCGCGTGAACTTCACCGCCCTTCAACGCTTGCCCGGCCAGGTGGCGCTCACCGGAATCCGCCTGAGCGGGATGGAGGGCGCACCGGCCGTGAATCTCGCCCCGACCGTCCTGGTGAATAATCAACCCAGCCGGTACAATGCCAGCTTCGCCATTCCCCAGAATCAGCCCTACACGCAACCGTATTGGCTGGAGCAACCCAAAGACGGATCCCTGTATTCGGTGCGCGATCCGCGCGACATCGGACTGCCGGAAAACTCGCCTGCTCTTACGGCGCACTTTCGCGTGCAAGTGGCCGGTACGGATCTTGAGCTGACGCGGCCCGTGCATTATCGCTACGTCGATCGAGTCTTCGGCGAACAAGTTCGCCCGTTTACCGTGATTCCGCCGGTGGCCGTCGACCTGCCCGAATCAGCACTGGTATTCGGCGACGCCAAGCCGCGCCGCATTGAAGTAGCCGTCAGATCCAACGGCGGCAAGGTCGCCGGCGATCTGCGTTTGGATGTGCCAGCCGGTTGGACCGCCGACCCAGCCTCGCGCCATTTCGAGCTGGCCGCCACCGAGGAGCAGACCAACGTGTTCTTCGACCTGGTTCCGCCTGCCAGCGACTCTCGCGGTAAAATCCGGGCGATCGCGCAGGTCGGGTCCCAGACCGTCTCGACGGGCACGGAAGTGATCCAGTATCCCCACATCATCACCCAGACGCTGCTGCCGCCGGCCGAAGCGATCCTGGTTCGCGCCGATATACGCATCCTGTCGAAAACCGTAGGCTACGTTATGGGCGCCGGCGACGAGGTGCCCCAGGCGATCCGGCAGCTAGGCTGCGAAGTGACTCTGTTGACCGAAGCCGATCTGGCCCATGGCGATCTGGCGCGCTTCGATGCGATTGTCACCGGCGTGCGCGCCTTCAATACGCGTCCGGATCTGCGCGCGAATTATCAGCGGCTCTTCGATTACGCCACCAACGGTGGGACGCTGATCGTGCAATATAACGTTCCCGAAGGCGGCGCCCCGCCTCAAGGCCCTGCGGCACCTGCACAAGGTGCACCTGCTCAAACTCCTGCTCCCGCTCCTGCGAATCCAGCCGCAGCCACCGAGGGCGGATTGCTGGCGCACGTCGGCCCCTACCCCATCCGCTTCAGCCGGAACGATCGCGTCACGGTCGAAGATGCTCCCATCACTTTCCCCAACCCCGAGCTTCGCCTGCTGCACGTGCCCAACCGGATCACCAGCGCCGATTTCGTCGGCTGGGTGCAGGAACGCGGGTTATATTTCTCTGATGAGTGGGATCCAAGGTACCTGAGCGTGCTCGAGTCTCATGATCCTGGCGAAATGCCTCTGCCCGGCGGCATGTTATACGCCCCGCTCGGCAAGGGCGCCTACATTTTCTCGGCCTACGATTGGTTCCGCGAGCTGCCCGCGGGCGTCCCCGGCGCCTATCGCATGTTCGCCAATATGCTCAGCGCGGCGAAAACGCAGTGACGGAATCGCAACGACCCGTCATCGATGAACCGCCGCCGTTTCTGGGCGCCTGGCCCCGCCTGTATCTGGTCGTCTGCCTGTATCTTGTCTTCGTGATCTCTCTGTTCTACTGGTTCACAAGATCGTACGCTCCACCTGCACCATGAGACCCTTCGATTGGGTCGTCATGGCTTGCTGGCTGGTGTTCCTGGTCTCCTATGGACTCTGGCGGGGCCGCGGATCCGCCAGCACCGACCAGTTCATGCTGGCCGGCAAAACCATGCCCTGGTACGCCATGGGGCTCTCCATCATGGCCACCCAGGCCAGCGCCATTACGTTCATCTCCACCACCGCGCAAGCCTACGTCGATGGGATGCGCTTCGTGCAATTCTACTTCGGGCTGCCGCTGGCGATGGTGATACTCTCCGCAACGGCTGTCCCCATCTTCCACCGCGCCAAGGTTTATACCGCCTACGAGTATCTGGAACATCGCTTCGACGCCAGGACGCGGCTGCTGGTCACGATCATCTTCCTCATCTCGCGCGGCCTGGGCGCGGGACTCGCCCTCTCCGCTCCCGCCATCGTCCTGTCGGTGGTCCTGGAATGGCCGTTCCGCGTCACCATCATGATCATGGGCGGCCTGGTGGTGCTCTACACCACCACCGGCGGCATCAAAGCCGTTACCTGGGCCGACGTCCAGCAGATGGCTGTGATCCTGCTCGCGCTGGTAGCGGCCTTCGTCATGGCCATCACCATGCTCCCCGCGGATGTTTCCTTCCTCGACGCCGTGAAACTGGCGGGCGCCGCCGGTAAACTGAATGCGGTCACCACCACCTTCGACTGGAACGATCGCTACAACATCTGGAGCGGGTTGATCGGCGGCATGTTCCTCGCACTGGCGTATTTCGGAACCGATCAGAGCCAGGTCCAGCGCTACTTGACCGGAAAATCGATCGGCCAAAGCCGGCTGGGGCTGCTGCTGAACGCCATGGCGAAAGTCCCCATGCAGTTTTTTATCTTATTCATCGGCGCCATGGTCTTCGTTGTGTTTCTGTTCGTACAACCGCCCTTGGTATTTCATCCCGTGGCCCTGGAGCGCGTGCAGGCCTCTTCGCAATACGCCGCCATCGAGGGACGCTATGAGCAGGCCTTCGCGCAGCGCCAGGCAGCCGCGCGCAGGATCATTTCTTCGGATCCCGGAGCCCTCCAGGACTTCCGTTCCGCGCAAAAGGATTTCGACGCCGCCCGAACCGACGCTTTGAAGGTCGCGGACACATCGGATACCAATTACATCTTTCTGGCGTTTGTGACCCACTACCTGCCGGTGGGCATCGTCGGACTGGTGGTCGCGGTGATCTTCACTGCCGCGATGTCCGCCATTTCCGGAGAGATCAACTCGCTGGCCACGGTCACTGTCATCGATATCTATAAGCGTCATTTGGCCAAAAACAGTTCCGACCAACACTATGTGGCGGCTTCCCGAATCGCGACCGTCTTTTGGGGGATCTACGCCGTAGTGTTTGCCAGTACCGCCACCGGATTCGGAGCGCTCATCGAAGCAGTGAATCAGGTCGGCTCCCTCTTCTATGGAGGAATGCTGGGAGTCTTCGTGCTGGCCTTCTTCGTGAAGCGCTGCACTGCTACCGGCGCGTTTGCGGGGGTTCTTCTGGGCGAGGCCGCCATCTTCACCACCGCCCGCTTTACCGAGGCGTTCCTCTGGTACAACGTCGTGGGCTGCCTGGTAACGGTAGGTACCGGGTGGCTGATTTCTCTGGCGGGACCAGGGAACCATTTACGCCGGGACTCCGTATCCTAGTCAGTGCGGGGCAAAGGAGACCAGATATGTACTGCAACCATTGCGGGACTCAGGTCGGCGAATCGGCGACGTTTTGTTCCAAATGCGGGAAATCTATGGGGACGAATACGCTCATGCCGCGTCAGGGCCGGATCGCCGGGCACATCCGGTTGCTGGGGATTCTGTGGCTCGCGATCTCAGCCTTGCGAT
>DATIRX010000622.1:0-8706 GCA_035469225.1 Bryobacteraceae bacterium | reverse complement strand
CCTCTGCCTCCTGAGGAGGCTTACAAAAGACTTCAGGATCCTAAGGTCCTGGCCGATGCGATGCCCGGCTGCGAAAGCCTCGAGAAGATCGGCGAGGACGAATACAAAATGAAGATGAAGATGGCCATGGCCAGTCTTTCGGGCGCCTTCGATGGAAAGGTGCGCATCACCGAACAATCGCCGCCCAAAAGTTTCAAGCTGGCCGTCGAAGGTACAGGAAAGATCGGATTCATGAAGGGCGAAGGAGTCCTGACCTTCACCCCCAAAGATCAGGGCACCGAAGTTTCCTACGAAGGCGATGTCCAGGTGGGCGGCACCATCGCGGCGGTGGGCCAGCGGCTGATCGATGCCACCTCCAAGATGATGATCAAGCGTTTCTTCGACAAGGTCGCGGCGTAAACTACAACGGAATATTGCCGTGCTTCTTGCGCGGCATCGTATCCACCTTGGTTTCGAGCATCCGCAGCGCCCGGATCACCATGGGCCGGGTTTGGCGGGGCTCGATGACGTCGTCGATGAACCCGTGCTCGGCGGCGACGAACGGGTTGGCAAAACGCTCTTCGAATTCCGCGATCTTGCCGCGCCGCTCAGACTCCGGCAAGGACCGGTGCAGGATATTCACCGCGCCCTCGGCCCCCATCACGGCGATCTCCGCCGACGGCCAGGCGAGATTCACGTCGCAGCGCAGGTGTTTCGAGCCCATCACGCAGTACGCTCCGCCGTACGCCTTGCGCGTGATTACCGTAATCTTCGGAACCGTCGCTTCCGCATACGCGTAGAGTAGTTTTGCTCCGTGGCGGATGATGCCGCCAAACTCCTGCGCGGTGCCGGGCAGGAATCCCGGCACGTCTTCGAAGGTGAGAATCGGAATGTTGAAGGCGTCGCAGAAACGCACAAAGCGCGCGCCCTTCACCGACGAATCGATGTCCAGGCAGCCGGCCAGATGCTCGGGCTGGTTCGCCACGATGCCGATGCTGCGCCCGTCCATGCGGGCGAATCCGATCACGATATTGCGCGCCCAACGCTCCTGCACTTCGAAAAACTTGCCGTCATCCACCACGCGCCGGATCACATCTTTCATGTTGTAAGGCTGGTTCGACGCTGCCGGCACCACCGAATCGAGAGCCGCGTCCTGGCGATCGATCGGATCGCTGCACGCGATCCGAGGAACGCCGTCACGATTGTTCTGCGGCAGGTAACTCATCAGCTCGCGAATCCTCTGGAGGCATTCGGCATCGCCATGCGCCAGGAAGTGAGCCACTCCGCTGGTGGAGTTATGCGTGACCGCGCCGCCCAGCTGGTCCTTGGTAACGTCCTCGTGCGTGACCGTGGAGATCACGTCCGGGCCGGTGATGAACATGTAACTGCTGCCGTCCACCATGAAGATGAAATCGGTCAGGGCGGGGGAGTACACCGCGCCGCCGGCGCACGGCCCCATGATGGCCGAGATCTGCGGCACCACTCCGCTCGACAGAGTGTTGCGCAGGAAGATCTCCGCATACCCGGCCAGCGAGAGAACGCCTTCCTGGATGCGCGCGCCGCCGGAATCATTCAGGCCGATCACCGGCGCGCCGGTCTTCAGCGCCAGATCCATGATCTTGACGATCTTCTTCGCGTTGGTCTCGGAGAGCGATCCTCCGAAGACCGTGAAGTCCTGGGCGAACACGTACGCCGTGCGGCCGTGGATCAGCCCGTAGCCGGTGACGAAGCCGTCGCCATCGACCACCTGCTCTTCCATGCCGAAGTCGTGGGAGCGGTGGCGGACCAGCTTGTCGGTTTCGACAAAGCTGCCTTCGTCCAGCAGCAGGTCGATGCGTTCCCGGGCGGAGAGCTTGCCTTCTGCGTGCTGGCGCTCTCGCCGTGCTTCGCCGCCTCCGGCTTCGGCGCTGGCGTGACGCCGGCGCAGTTCGTCGAGACGATCGGGCATAAGAGACTAGGGTAACGCGATAGCTATACTGGGGGCAGTGAACGTTTCGATTGAACTTGATCGGGAAGACGATGGCCGTTGGATCGCGGAGGCTCTGGAACTGCCCGGGGTGATGAGCTACGGCGCGACCCGGGAGGAGGCCATCTGCAACACGGAACGTCTGGCGATCGATGTCATCGCCGATAGAATCCAGCACGGCGAGCTGCCAGCCTCCGCCCTTAGCGTCTCGTTTCAGGTTCTCCGTGAACAACTGGCCGGCGACTAAAGCCACACAGGTTCTGGCTGCGCTTCAGCCAAGCTGCTCACTCGCGAAGGCTGGCCCGACTACGAGTTTTCGTTTCACGACCACGCCGAACTCGGACGGCGTATTCTTAGCCGCATCGCAAAACATACAGGCGTGACGCCTCGCGATTTGTGAGAGGGATCTCTGCTCCTACTCGAACATGTACAGCGGGATGCCCGGCGCCGGCGTGGCCGGAACTTCCTCGGCCGGCGGTGCGCCCTCGCCCACGGCAACCGGCTGAGGCTCACTGACCGGCTGGAGCTGGCGGCAATAGATCCCGCCTTCGCCCAGGTACACTTCGAATTCGGCCGGCCTTGCCAGCGATCCCTGGATCAGGGCCTCGCTGAGCGGATCTTCAATATACTTCTGCAGCGCCCGGCGCAGGGGCCGCGCGCCGTAGCTGCGGTCCGTGCAGGTCTTGTCCAGAATGTATTTGGCGGCATCCCGGTTGATGTGGATTTTGATCTGCTTCGGGACCAGATTCTTGTTGACCTGCTCGGTCAGCAGCTCCATGATCTTCAGCAGATCGTCGTCGGTCAGCGACGTGAACAGGATCACTTCATCCAGGCGGTTCAAAAACTCCGGATTGAAGGCTTTCTTCACTTCGCTCATCACCTGGTCTTCGACCTTGGCGGGCATGCCGGTCCCTGAGGTAAAGCCCATGGGACTGCGCTTGTCCAGGAACCGCGCCCCCAGGTTGGAGGTCATGATGATGATGGTGTTCTTGAAGTCCACCGTGTTGCCGAGCCCGTCGGTCAACTGGCCGTCTTCAAACACCTGCAGCAGGATGTTGTACACATCCGGATGCGCTTTTTCGATTTCGTCCAGCAGGATGATGGAATAGGGCGCCCGCTTGACGCGTTCGGTCAACTGCCCGCCCTCCTCGTAGCCCACGTATCCGGGAGGCGAGCCGATCAGCTTGGACACCGAGTGCTTCTCCATGAACTCGGACATATCGAAGCGGATCAGCGATTTCTCGCTGCCGAACAGAAACTCGGCCAGGGCGCGTGCGACTTCGGTTTTACCGACGCCGGTGGGTCCCAGGAACAGGAACGATCCGGAAGGACGCTTGGGCGACTTCAGGCCGGCGCGCGATCGGCGGATGGCCCGCGACAGCGCCGAGATGGCTTTTTCCTGGCTGATGATGCGGTGATGCAGCTCCTCCTCGATGCGCAGGAGCTTGGAGACTTCCTCTTCGCGGATGGCGGTCATGGGCACGCCGGTCCAGCGCGCCACCACGTCTTCGATATCGTCCTTGGTCACGACGCCGGTGGAGGTGTCGTCCAGATTGTATTTTTCGCGCAGCTGGCGCAGGTCTTCGCGCTTCTTGCGTTCCTCGTCGGAATAGAACCGGGCTTTTTCAAACTCGTGATTCGCGATGGCGTTTTCCATGCGATGCACGATGAACTTGATGCTCTTCTGGATATCGGCGACCTCGCTGGGCAGCGTAGTCTGGCGCAGCTTCACGCGCGCGCCGGCTTCATCAATGAGATCGATGGCCTTGTCCGGCAAAAACCGGTCGGGGATGAAGCGAGTCGAGGAGTGCACGGCGTTCTCGATGGCTTCATCGGTATAGGCTACGGCGTGGAACTTCTCGTAGCGCTCCTTGATTCCGAACAGGATCTTGATGGCGTCTTCTTCGTTCGGCGGCGGAACCTTCACGGCCTGGAAGCGCCGCTCGAGCGAGCGGTCCTTCTCGATGGACTTGCGATACTCCGCCGGGGTGGTCGCGCCGATGCACTGGATCTCGCCCCGCGAAAGAGCCGGCTTCAGAATATTGGCCGCGTCCAGCGAGCCCTCGGCCGATCCGGCGCCCACCAGGGTGTGCAGCTCGTCGATGAAGATGATGGCGTTCTGGTGCTCCATCAGCTCCTTCATGATGGTCTTCAGGCGTTCTTCGAATTGTCCTCGATATTTTGTGCCCGCGACAATGAGCGACAGGTCCAGCGCCAGGATCCGCTTGTCGGCCAGGAACGACGGTACGTCGCCGTCGGCGATCCGCTGGGCCAGGCCCTCGACGATGGCGGTCTTGCCGACGCCCGGGTCGCCGATCAGCACCGGGTTGTTCTTGGTGCGCCGGCACAGGATCTGCACCACCCGCTCCAGCTCGTAGTCCCGCCCGACCAGCGGGTCGAGCAGACCGTCCATCGCGGCCTGGGTAAGGTCGCGGCTGAATTCGCTTAGTAAAGAGCTTTCCCTGGGTTTGTTGGAGGACATTTTCTCCGAGCTCGACCGGGCGATCTCCTCGCGGACTTGCGTCAGACGCAGGCCGCGCTCGTGCAAAATATCCGCCGCGAAAGACTTCTCTTCGCGGAGGAGCCCGAGAAGGAGATGCTCCGTTCCGATGTGCTTGTGGTTGAGCCGTTCGGCCTCCTCCGCGCCATATGCCAGCACCCGCTTGCATTCATGGCTGAGAGGAAGATCGACGGAAGTGGACACCTTTTCGCGCATGGTGGTTTGCGCTTCAATCTGCTTGCGAATGGACTCTACGGCCGCGCTGGAGCGCAGGAAGCGATTGGTGAGGACCTTGTCTTCCCGCAGCAGGCCCAGCAACAGATGCTCCGTCTCAATACACGGGCTGCCGAACTGGCTGGCCTCGTAACGGGCGAAAAAAATGACTCGCCGGGCTTTTTCGGTATAACGTTCAAACATAATTCCTGCCTTGTTGCGGCTCCAAAGAAGACAGCTGCCCGCGTTCCAGAGTGAGCATCCGGTCCGCGCGCCGCGCGAAATTCAAATTGTGAGTGACGTGAACGGAGGTCAACCGCCGGGACCGATGCAGATCCTGGAGCAGATCCATGATCATCTCGCCGGTCCGGAAATCGAGATTGCCGGTGGGTTCGTCGGCCAGAAGGACTTTGGGATCGCCTGCCAGCGCGCGAGCCAGAACAATACGCTGCTGCTCTCCACCGGATAATTCACCGGCGCGATGCTCAGCGCGGATTCGCAGACCCACTTCATCTAACCTCGCCAACGCGATCTTCTCCGCGTCTTCCCTGGCCAGACCCCGAATCAGCAGCGGCATCATCACGTTCTCCGCGGCCGTAAACTCGCCCAGAAGAGACTGAATCTGCCAAACAAATCCTAGTTCCCGGTTCCTGAACTTCGCCAGTTCGTCCGCCGGAAGTCGGCATATGTTGTTCTGCCCGAAGTATATCGCACCGTTTGTCGGCGTGTCCAGACCTCCCAGCAGGTGTAGCAGCGTACTCTTGCCCGCGCCCGATTCCCCCACCAGAGCAACCTGCTCGCCTTCGGCGATTTCCAGGTTCAGCCCGGAGAAGATCACCAGCTCGGAATGACCCGATCGGTACACCTTCGATAGGTCGACGGCCTGAATTGCGAGGGACACTCTAATCCCATTCTACAGGGTCGTATTTCCAACGCGTCTAGGTAAAGATTTCGCTAAGAGGAAGTTCGACAGAAGGGTTGTGCGTTTTGAGGAAGCCCGCCGTAACCTGCTGAGTTCGTTCCGTGGGAGTAGCCGAGTAGGCCGTTTTGCTGCCGGGGTCCAGTACCCACACGTAGGGTACGCCCATGGCAAGGTAATCGTCGATGCGCTCCTGGACGCGGGGCCAGCGGTCTTCGGGAGAGAGCACTTCGATGCAAATGAAGGGCGGCTGACGGAAAACCTCTTCGTTCGGCTCGCCAAGGGTCACGCAGATATCCGGGATGCGAAAGCGTTTTGCGGATACCTGTACGCGTTGTTCCTGGATCACCCAGATGCCGAGTTCCTTCTCTCTCGCGCTCAGGTAAAGCAGGATGGCCTTTTGCAGCTTGGCATGGCTCTTCTCGCCCATGTTCCTTTCGAGGACCTCCCCATCGACGTAGTCGCAATCAGGGCGGTAGCTCGTCCTGAGGTACTCTTCGACGGAGATCAGCGTCCGCGAGGCCATGGCTTCACCTTATCACGGGACCGCTATAGTATCATCCGAAAAGGCCGGTACGGCGGCCTTCGGTCCGCGTAAAGGATTGAACCCACCCGATAGTGCAAGCGATCGTCAGAGACCCTGACTTCCAGCCCGAGAGATGCGGACGCCGGGCAAATAAACGGAAGGAAGGCGTCTATGTCCAATGCACAACTCCCCGAGCGTGCTTCGCTCGAGTACCTGAAAAAACTTGCCAAGGATCGTTTGCGGGAACTGCGGCGTTCCGATCCTCAGGCTAAGCTTGCCGCGGCGCAGTTGGCCGTGGCGCGCGACCATGGCTTCCCCAGTTGGCGCGCCCTCAAAGCGGAAATAGAAAAGCGAAACACCAACGGCCTGGTCCTGTTTTTTGAGGCGTGCGAGAAGGGCGATGCAGCGATGGTGCGGAGCTTGCTCGGCCAGAATCCTGATCTGGCGCGCGCGGCCAAGCCCGGCGCACCCCACGGCGGATGGACCGGATTGCACGCCGCGGCACAGCACGGCCACTTGGATGTGGTCACGGTGCTGTTGGCGCGCGGCGCCGATCCGAACGCCCGCGAGGCAGGCGACAACACCTGTCCTCTGCACTGGGCAGCCGCGCACCGGCACACCGGGATCGTACGCGCCCTTCTCGACGCCGGCGGGGATGTGCACGGGTTCGGTGATCTTCACGAACTCGACGCCGTCGGCTGGGCGACGTTTTTCCATCCTTACGGGGGCGCCCCAGGAGACCAACCCGAAGTAGCCGCCCTGCTGGTGGAGCGCGGCGCCCGGCATCACATCTTCTCGGCCATCGCACTCGGCGACCTGGACCTGATTCGTAGAGTGGCGGCGGAAAATCCGGACGCCCTTCGGCGGCGGATGTCGCGGTTCGAGCAGGGACTGACGCCGCTCCACTTCGCCATGAATCGGAAGCGCTACGACATCCTGGATCTCTTGATCCAGCTCGGCGCGGACCTCGAAGCCGAAGACCACAGCGGACAGACCGCCCTGGCCGTGGCCATGCTGCGGGGCGACCGCGAGGCGATGCGGCGCCTGCATGCGGCCGGCGCGAAAGCGCCAAAGCCGACTCCGGCAGCCGATGTTCAGGCTGGCTTGGCGAAGCTGGCCGATTCCGTCCGGAAGGGTACTCCCATGATCTACGTTCCGGACCTCGCTCGAGCGCTCGACTGGTACAAGTCCATCGGGTTCCGGGAGGTCAATCGGTACGCCGACGACGGCGTGGTGAACTTCGGGATGCTGTCCTTGGGAAAGGCCGAATTGATGGTGGTCATGAACGGAAAAAGCGGTCCGCAGACCGTCAGCCTGTGGTTTGATACCAAGCGGGTGGATGACTTTTACAATCTTCTGAAATCCCGGCAGCTCGAAGCGGCTCACGCTGCAATCACCCAGCGGGAGAACGCCCCGGAAGGGATCGAATTCGAAGAAGACATCAACAACACATTCTACGGAGCAAGGCAGTTCGGCATTCGCGACTTGAACGGATACGTCTTGTATTTTATCGGCCCGGCCCCCAAACCCGGCCGCACTTAATCACGAGAAGATCTCGGCCAGAGGAATTTCGATAGGGGGATCGAGCGTTTTGAGGACTGCGCTTTTCTCCTCGCGCCAGCCCTCCACCGGGGTGATGCTCCGGGCCAGTTTGGTCGCCGGACCGAGCACCCATACGTATCGAACGCCCATCGCCAGGTAGTCGTCCACACGCTCCTCGGTGCGGCTCATGCGATCTTCCGGGGAGAGTACTTCGATGCAAATGAAGGGGGGCTCGGTCAGGATTTGTTGAGTCGGTTTGGGACCCTGGATCACGCAGATATCCGGAACGCGAAAGCCGGTGGATGTTACCTGAACACGCTGTTCCACCAGGACGGTGATCCCCCACTCTTTGCGGCGCGCGAACAAATATGCGCTAAGTGCTGTCTGTAACCAGCTATGATCGGTTTCCCCCACGTTTCTTTCGAGGACCTCCCCATCGACGTAGTCGCAGTCAGGGCGGTAGCTCGTCCTGAGGTACTCTTCGACGGAGATCAGCGTCCGCGAGGCCATGGCTTCACCGTATCACGGGCGGAGGCATTGTGGCGTATCAACCGGGAAATGCCTAGACTGGGCCTTATTGTCCATAGGGACCGTCACATGCCATACGAGATATCTTTCACCAAACACGTTCCGATTGTAGATCGCGATCAATACATCAATGAATGCTGTATTGGTGGAGATGTTGTAGTTGATCGGCTGCTTCCCTCAATCCAGGCGCGGTACGCCCACGTCCAAACAAATCAGGAGGACTGGGGTTGGTTCATTTGGTTTCGTAAGGGCAACGTAAGACTTGCCATAGACGTCTTTACGGATGATCCCGATGCAGGCATTTTTCGGATCCACCTCACCTCCCGAACGCAGTACCTGTTTGTGCTCGACCGGATCAGCGATACTCCAGAGCTTGAAGAGCTTCGGGCGCATGTTGCGTCCCAGCTCATCGACTGGGTAGGCGGCGGGGTCAAAATAACTCGACTTGGTCGCAACTACTCACCAGTAGATGCGGTTTAGTTCTACTTGACGACGATGTTGACAAGCTTGTCAGGAATCACGATCACCTTGAC
>DATIRX010000621.1:0-6205 GCA_035469225.1 Bryobacteraceae bacterium | reverse complement strand
TAATTTCTGCGCTGCGCCTTGGCTTTTGGATCGTCAGCGGCAGGCTCACGCCGGCGAGTCTCGGCCGTAAACCCGATCTCTTCATTCCGGCTGATGCGGCGATGCGAATACAGACCTTCCAGGATAAATTCGGCGGCGGCGGCGCGCACCGAATCCGGCTCGCTCGATCCCAGCCCCAGCAGCTTGGTTTTTTCGAGGAGTCCTTGAATGCCGGAGAGCTGCTTGATCATCTCCGCCGCGGGCGCGGTTTCATCCAGCTTCAATGTTCCGCCCAGCTCGAACCACTGCACGACGCTGGTGAAGTTCTCGCCATCGAAAATCCGCGTGAACACTTTGCCCACGGCCAGGCGAATCAATTCGCGCGCGATGGCGTCGCCGCCCTTGAGCTCGCCTTCATATTCCAGTTCGAGCTTCCCGGTGATCGACGGCAGCGCGGCATAGATATCCATCACGCGCGGCACCGCCACCGCATCGCCGATGGCCAGAGCCCGCCGTTCGGAATTCGAGATGACATTCTCCAGCACGGAAATCGGCAGCCTCTGGCTTACGCCGGAGCGCTTGTCCACGCGCTTGTCTTCGCGGGCCGAGAACGCCAGCTGTTCCACCGTCTCGCGGATATAGGAAGGCACGCGGATCTCGATGGGCGCGGTCCGCTTGGACCAGGCTTCCTGCTCGGTGATGGTCATGCCATGATCCAGCGCCACCGGATAGTGCGTGCGAATTTCGCTGCCGATGCGATCCTTGAGCGGCGTGATAATCTTGCCGCGAGCCGTATAATCCTCCGGGTTCGCGGTGAACACCAGCATCAGGTCCAGAGGCAGCCGCACCGGGTAGCCCTTAATCTGGACGTCGCCTTCCTGCATGATGTTGAACAGGCCGACCTGAATTTTTCCTGCCAGATCGGGCAGCTCGTTGATCGCGAAAATGCCGCGGTTGGCTCTCGGCAGCAGGCCGTAATGCACCGTAAGCTCGTCCGCGATGTTCTGTCCGGCGCGTGCGGCTTTGATCGGATCGATATCGCCGATCATGTCGGCGATGGTGACGTCCGGAGTCGCCAGCTTTTCGACATAACGCGCTTCCCGTCCCAGCCAGGCAATGGGCGTGGCATCGCCCAGCTCGCGGAGCTTATCGCGGCAGGACTTGCAAATGGGGGCGAAGGGATTGTCGCGGATCTCGCAGCCGGCAATGTAGGGAACCTGTTCGTCCAGCAGCGTCGCCAGCATGCGGATCAAGCGCGTCTTGGCCTGCCCCCGCAGACCCAGCAGGATGAAATTGTGGCGCGAGAGCACCGCGTTGACCACCTGCGGGACCACCGTGTCGTCGAATCCCACAATCCCCGGGAACAACGGCTCGCGTTTCTGCAATCGGCAGATCAGATTCTCGCGCAGCTCGTCTTTCACGGTGCGATGGGGAAGCTTGGCGGCCAGATCTTTATAAGTTCGAAGTGCTCCCAGGGTCTCCGGAAGGCCGGCGGAAGATTTCATGAAGACCTTGCTCCTTAGAATGCGCCCGATGCGCTCCTACCGGCGATTGTATCAATTTGGTATCCTCGACCATTCCCGCACCATTCAAAATGGCGAGAGAACAACCACCTGAGCTCGAATTCCGACGCTTCTGGCAGCGGCTGCAAGCTCTGGGGCTGAACGCTTACGAGGCTCGTTCGTACCTGGTGCTGGTAGGGCATCCGCGCTTCAAGGCGCTGGAGTTGGCTGCTCGCGCGCACGTGCCCCGGCAGAAAATTTACGAAGTGCTCGACAGTCTGGTCGAAAAAGGTTTCGCGCGCGTCATTCAGGATCGAACCAAGCTGTTCTCCGCCATCGAGCCGGATCAGGCTTTGCCCGCATACCTGCAGCGCAGAGCCCATGCATTGGAAGCCGAGCTGGCCGAGCAGAACAAGGCCGCCTCAGGCCTGGTGAACGATCTGATGACCGCGTTTACCGAGGGGCAGGGCGGAAGCGGGTCCCTCGATTTTCTGCGTATCGTGAACGATCCCGGCCAGACCGCCGCCCAGTTTCGCAGGATGCTGGCCGAAGCACGCGCCGAGTATCTGGAATTTTCCCGGCCGCCCTACGCCGTGGATCCGCTGGATGCCGAGCAGGTGCTGCAAGCGCGCGCGCGTGCTGTGCAGTGCCGGATGCTGGTGGAACGCGGCACGCTCGACGCTGCCCATCGGCGTTTCCTGGCGGACTACGAGGCTGCCGGTGTCGAGATCCGCCAGATCGACAAGGTCCCCATGAAGATGGCCGTGATGGACGGCCGCCGCGGACTGCTGGCGCTGGTGGATCCGGTGATCACCAAGCCCACCTGGACCGCGGTGGTGTTCGAGCACGAGGGGATGGCCGAAGCCATGAAGAGTCTGTTCGAAGACTACTGGCGGCGGGCTTCGGCCGGAACCGGCAAGGCGTAGCGCGCGGGCAGGCCGCCGGCAACCAAATCTTCCCAGGTGGTGTACAACTCGCCGCGCAGCCCCACGGCGCGGGAGCCTTCCACGTTGTCCTGGCGATCGTCGAGAAACAACGCCTCCCCCGGGGCGATCCCGAGTCCCTCGAAGGCGTGTCGATAGATTTCCGGTTGCGGCTTCACCACGCGCAGCTCGTAGGAAAACGTGATGTGGTCG
The DNA here is from genome assembly GCA_035469225.1 of Bryobacteraceae bacterium. GTDB lineage: Bacteria > Acidobacteriota > Terriglobia > Bryobacterales > Bryobacteraceae > Palsa-187. Next base: position 3,588 of record DATIRX010000621.1, on the reverse strand, counting down.
AAATGCTCCAGGAAGCCTGGCGTGCCGCGCAGTTCCTCGCCCAAGGGTTGCGGAAGGTTGGACAGAATCGCGGTGCGGACTCCGGCTGCCCGCAGTTGCCGGGTCCAGGCCAGCACGCGCGAGTCGTACTGGTTCCACAACTCGATCTCGCGCCGGATGAGCGTGGGAAGGCGGCTGTCCTCAAAGTGCGTACCGGCGGTTTGCGCCACAGCCTGCCAGTATTCCGCGGGCGTACATCTGCCGGCGTCATATTCGATGCGGTTGGCCCAAAATGCCTGCATGAACGCTTCCACCGGCAGGCTGGCGATTTCAGCCGCGCGACGCCAGCGAGGCGGGTCCGGATGGAAACAGATGACGCCGCCAAAATCGAAGATGACTGCCTGCGTCTTGACCGCCCCCGGCATGCAGGGCTAGCGCGCGCCGCCGGCGGCTTTCTCTTCTTTTCGCGTGCGGATTTCGCGCACGGCGTAAATACGGCGGCCCTGGCTTTCGAAATACGTGCGCGTCAGCACTTCGCCCAGCAGGCCGGTGCAGAACAGAATTACGCCCGTCACCAGCGCCAGCGCGCCCACCAGCATCAGCGGTCCGTGTTCCTCGATGATATCGATCCGGGTCCAGATCTTCTCCGCCGCGAGCCCTGCCAGGACGGCGCCGCCCAAGACCCCGCTGGTCAGCCCCCATTTCCCGAAGAAATGCATGGGACGAGTGAAATACTTCAGCAGGAACCAGATGGTGAAAATATCGAACATCACCCGGAAGGTGCGTCCCAATCCGTAATGCGATCCGCCGCTGGCGCGCGGCAGGTTGCGGATGGGAACTTCGGCGATGCGCGCTCCGTAGAAGGACGCCAGGGCGGGAATAAAGCGGTGCAGCTCGCCGTAGAGATTCACGTCCTTGAGGATTTCAGCCCGATACGCTTTGAAGGTGGTTCCGAAATCGCGCAGCTCCACGCCGCACGCCTTGGCCATCAGCCAGTTGGCGATCCGCGAAGGAATTTTGCGGGTTACCGCATTATCCAGCCGGTTCTTGCGCCATCCGCTGGCGATATCGTAGCCTTCGTCGATTTTCTCCAGCAGCGCCGGGATGTCTTCCGGCGAGTGCTGCAGATCGCCGTCCAGCGAAATGACGATGTTGCCCTGCGATTCGTCGAAACCGGCCGCCAGCGCCGCGGTCTGCCCGAAGTTGCGCCGCAGGCGGATGACTTTCAGGCGCGCGTCGGTTTCCACCAGGTTGGCTAGAAGATCGAAGCTGCGATCGGTCGAGGCATCGTCCACGAACAAAATTTCGTACGGTTTGCGGAGCTTCTCCAGTACGGCCGTCAGCCGGTCGTACAAAGGGAGAATGGACGGTTCCTCGTTGTGGATCGGAACGACGATCGACAGCGTAGGCACCGTCCCAGGATACCAGAGGCCCGGGATCGGCCCTTACTTAGGGATCGACATGCGCCGGCGGCGTAGCAGGACCAGTCCGATCAGGCCGGCCGCAGCCAGGCCAATCGTTCCGGGCTCCGGAACACCACTGGTGGCCGTGCCGCCGCCGTACTGCAGGTGATCCATTTCAATCCCGCCGCCTTCGTTAGACAGGAAGATGCTCTTGATCCCGGCCGCATTGGTCACGCCGAAGAATCTATCTTCCCCGGTTCCGCCGAAGAAGCTGCCATCGTCCGTGTTGGAGTTCAAGGTCCCCAGCAAGGTGTTATTTGCGTCGTAAGCCCTGAACGTGACACTGCCCGATCCATCCGTCCACACGATCCCGACTGCCGTCGGAAGGCTGCCGAGCACGGCGGCATTGAACGTCCAGGTGACACCCGTGGCGCCGCTGCCGTAGAACCAGGAATCACAGTTGGCCCCCGAGGGCTTGGCGCACGTGCCATTGATGCTTCCATCGTCTCCGTCCACCGAATCGATAATCGAGCCGCTAAAGCCAGAGAGTGTCGCGGTATTTCCGCCGCTCGCCGCGACGCCTGGCACGCTCAGCGCATGTGTCTCGAAATTCTCGAGATAGAAATACGAGAATGACGCCGGGTTAAAAGGACTGTCGGCGGACGACAGGTAAGGGGAAGGACCGATCAAACCAGCGTTCGCGCTGGGCAGTACCGCTGCCAGCATCAGGACCGGAAAAAGTAAACGTAGACGCATTCCGTGTTTCCTCCGAAACCTTAGATTTTTTCACAATCGATGACCACAAGGCAATTGTGGACGCCCCATCTTAGTCCTAGTAGTACTGTGTGCCATATTCTGCAGAGCACGCCACCCGGCTATTCTTTTCTCGGCTCTTTACCGGGCAGATTTTCGGGATTTTCATGCACGCGGGCGCGAAAGCCCGCCTTCATGCCGGCCGCCAGCGATACGATGCCGTCCTGTCCGTACTTCTCGCGGATCTTGTCCACGGCCGCCAGCGTGCGGCGCCAATCTTCGGCGCGCGGCTCGTCGATGAGGCTGGTCTGTCCTTCGCTCGCCTCGAGCGACTGCGCGTAGACGCCCAGCAGGCGGATGGGTTTCCCGGTCCAGGCTTTGTGGAACAGGCCTCGGGCCGCGGCGGCCAGCTCCGCATCGATCTGCGAGGCGTGGTCCAGCGTTCGCGATCGCGTGAAGGTCGAAAAATCCGTGTAGCGCAGTTTAATCTGCAGAGTGCGCGCCCACAGATGATGATCGCGCAAGCGCCGCGCCACCATTTCCGACAGCCGCACCAGGATGCCGTCCAGCGCGGTGGTGTCGGCAGTGTCGACCGAAAACGTGTGCTCGTGGCTGATCGACTTCGGACCGCCGCCTTCGCCCACCTCCGTATCGAACCAGCCGCCGGCATCCATCCCTTGGGACTTGCCCGCCAGAGCCAATCCCCATTTCCCGAAGCGCTCTTCCAGGAAGGCTTTGTCCAGGCGCGCCAGATCGCCTACTTTGCGAATCCCGCAGGCGTGCAGATGGCTCTCGGTGACTTTGCCGACGCCGGGGATCTTGCGGACCTCCAGCGGCGCCAGGAAACTGGCCTCCTGTCCGGGCACGATCCACAGGATGCCATTGGGTTTGGCCTGATCGGAAGCCACCTTGGCGACCATGCGCGAGGCCGCGATGCCGATGGAGCAGTTCAGGCCGGTGGATTCCTGCACCGCTTGGTGCAACTTGTGCGCGGCCTGCAGAGGCGTGCCATGCAGGCGCTCGGTTCCGGTTACGTCGAGATACGCTTCGTCGATGGAAGCCATGTCCACGCGCGGCGAGAATCGCTGCAGCACTTCGTAGACTTTTCGCGAATATTCAATGTAGCGCTCGCGGTGTCCATCCACGAAGATCGCCTGCGGGCATAGCTTGTACGCGGTTCGGAGCGGCATGGCGGAATGCACGCCGAACTTGCGCGCGGCATAGGACGCAGCCGAGACCACTCCGCGCTCATTGGGCCGTCCGCCTACGACCACCGGCTTGCCTTTGAGCGAAGGATCGAACAGCTCTTCGACGGACACGAAGAACGCGTCCATATCGAGATGGAAGTAAGTTTTCATGCCCGTTGGGCCAGGATCACCCGCGGCAGACCCGCCAGATCGTTCCGGATTTCGACGTTCCTCCACGCGCCCGTCATGTTTATTATGCCGCTGAC
>DATIRX010000620.1:0-6812 GCA_035469225.1 Bryobacteraceae bacterium | reverse complement strand
CGGACCGCCCGGCCGCCTATCCGGTGATCGTGTATCAGGCTGGCCGCTTGTGCCACTGGCATCCGCGCACCGAGTTCACCTACGACCTGCGCGACTATCCGGACTGCACCACGACGCTAGAGGCATCCTGGAGGATGACGGTCCGGGCGATTCAAACGGTGCTGCGGCGCCTGGAAGGCCGGCTGCTGGCGGCGGGAATGACGGAGCTGGCGCATCGCTACGCGCCGGTGTGGCACAAGGACGTGCTGGTGAGCGTCCAGAAAAAGCCCAAGCCGTATGTGGAGATGCTGATGGCGGAGGCCGCGGTGATCAACGCGGTGATCGATCTGGGGACCGAGCGGAGCGTGCGGGCGGCCAACCGGTTCGGAAGCGCCGTGAATCTCAACCTTCGGAAGATATTCGGAATGGATCTGCGGGGGTTGGGCAGGGGTGTTCTGGAAGAGGCCACGAGAGTGCTGGCGGGGTTAGAAGGAAGAAGCAGCGGCGATCACCTGATCGACGGTGGGGTGTTCGACGATCGCGACTCGCGGCCCTCGGGGAGCCCAGATGCGAGGATCAGTAGCTCGAAAAATGGCGACGACGGGAGTGCCGACGGCGGCCGCAAGATGGGCGATGCCGGAATCATTCCCGATATAGACGCGCGCGGCGGCGAGCCAGCACGCCAGTTCGTATAGATCGTCGATACGCCGGGCTCCTTCCAGGGGTTCCTCGGGTCCGGCGCACCACTCCACGGGGATCGCCAGGCGGGCGGCCGCGGCGCGAAAGTTTTCAAGAGGCCATCGCTTTTGCGGGCTGCTGGCAAAGGGATGGATCACGGCGAAATTCTGCCGCGAAGCAGGTGGAACAGAAATGCGCGGGATGCCTTCGGCGGGAGGCGGAAGCGCGGGGAAAAACGTAAAGGGCAGATGCCGCACGGCCTCGCGAAACTCGGGACGGTTCGCTCCGTACCAGGAATAGATGGAGTCGAACGTTGGCAGCTCCGGGACCCCGGCGCCTTCGACGACGCCCAGCAGGTCGAGGCCGGTATCGGCGATCGCGCGGGTGCGGTCAGCGAAACGGATCAGCGGGAGCAGCGGGCGGGGAGCCCAGACTTCGGTGTAAGCGGCGCGCGCGGCTTCGAGAGCGGGCAGAGAGAGGATGACATCGCCGATGGCGCCGGGGCGAATCAGGAGCCGGCGATGACAGGCGACCAGATCGCCTGCCGGGCTACCGGGAGACACTGACGGGCAGCGTGAGGTCGATGGTTTTCGGTGGCAGGCACATGCGATCGTTGCAGGCCTGATAGCGCAGCTTTCCGGGGAGGTTCACGAGTCCGGGGGGAACGGCAACACCGACCTTGAAGCGGGTGAGGAGCTCGAAGCGTCCCGAGAAAACCGGCAGGGGCGTCGGGAAGAAGCCCAGCTTTAACAGGATCGGCTTGGGGTAGACGACTTCGAACGCGGTGAACGGTCCGGAATCCCAGGAGAGCTTCAGCGGGATCAGGTAAGGATCCGGGGGCATATTGGTGTTGACGTGGTAGCCCTCGCGGAGCTGCACGGGCAATTTGACTTCGACCGTCGCGCCGGCTTTGGCCGGCACGGGCTCCGGCTTGGGCATGAGCAGGACGTTAGTTTGAGCGAACGAAAGCGAACTGGCTGCCAGGAGCACGCACAGCGCCGGTTTTCGGAACATCTTTGGAAGCCTCTAACAGCTGCTCGATTTCTTTCTGATAGGTATTCTTGGCGACCAAGCCGATGTGCATGGAGGCGATGCGGCCCGCACGATCGATGATCAAAGTGGTGGGCAGCGAGTCAATGCTGCCGAAGAGCTGCGAAATCTGATCGTTGCCGACCACCACGCGATAGTTCATCTTGTGCTGTTCGATGTAAGGTTTGACGGAATCCCAGCCGTCTTCATCCATCGAAACGCCGATGACGGCGAAGTCGCGATCCTTATAGGTCTTCTGGAAGTCAGTGAACCAGGGGATCTCGATCTTGCATGGCCCGCACCAGGTAGCCCAGAAATTGAGCAGCACCACTTTGCCCTTATAGTCGGACAGCTTGACCAGGGTGCCGGTGGAATCCTTCAAGGAAAAATCGGGCGTGGCTTTGCGCTCTTTTTCATTCTTGACGCGGGCGTCATCGTCGCGGAAGGGAACGGTGCAGGAGACCATCAGCGCGAAGGCGGCCGCGAAGAGCGTCCAGCGGCGAATCGAGGACAGCTTCTCGGCTGGCATACCTTAATTATACCGGCACGGAGGCAGGGCCAAACAGGTGGGTGGCAAACCAGCGCCGGCGGGTGCGGCGGAGAGGCCCTGGCAGGGTGAATTCGTCGTGCCGGAGCAGCCCGGCGCACAGCCAGGCCGAAGTATCGCAGAAGCTTTCGCAGACGTAGCGGCGCCAGGCAGGAGTGCGGCTACGGATATCGGCGCGAGTCAGCTTGTGCTTGCGCCATTCGGAACTCCATCCCAATTCACCCGAACAGGAGCGGGCGAGCTCGGCCTTCAGCAGGCCTTCCCAGCTCCAGCGGGTCTGGTTCGAGAGGCGCACCCAGGCGAAGTGGAAGATCTCATGAACCAGGATGCGTTCGAACTCGCCGGGCTGGGCGAGGACCTGGGCATCGAGCAGAATGCGGCGGCGCGGAATGTCCGTCGCGGCCAGATGGGGACCGAGCGAACGGCGAATCTCGACGCGGATGGGACGGCCGGTGAGAGGCGGCAGCACTACTGCTTCGCGGGAGGGGCGCCGGGCGCCGCCGGCATCGCGAGCGCTCCCACGGCCTTTAAGAGATCGGGGTCCTTGATGACCGCCTGATAGACTGTGCCGATATCCTTCATCCACTGGTTCATGTGATCGTTACGAAGGATCTGCACGATAGGCTCGCGGACTTCGTCGATGGACTGCAATCCTTTTTCTTCCAGGCGAATGATGTAGTAGGCGGTAGGCTGGCGAATGGGTGTGCTCACTTCTCCGGGCTGGAGGGCGAACACGACGCTCTTGAGATCGGCGGGATATTCACTGACGATCTTGATGACCCCGAAATCGCCGCCGGCAGCTTTTGACGTAGGATCCTCGGAATACTTTTCCACCATCTTCACGAAATCCGCGCCCTCGCGCAGCTGCTTCACGATATCCTCGGCCAGCGTCTTGGCCTCGGGTTCGGACCGCTTGGCTTGCGCGGCCAGCAAAGCGCCCTGGGCCGCCGCCTTGATGGCATCGAGGCCGGTGCCCGCGGACGCGACCTGGCCCGTGAACGCGATCTGGATCACTTTGATCCTGGCCTGTTCGTATTGGGCGCTATGCTCCTTGTAATAGGACTCGATCATCTCCGGAGTCACGGTAAACGTATTGTTCTCTTCATTGAGCCGGGCCTGGCGGAGAAGTTGAATTTTGAGCAGTTCGAATTGCTCCTTGTAGGGGCTCTTTTCGAGCAGCCTGGCCTTGTCTGCTTCATCGGCCAGGTGAATGAAGAGGAAATACTGGCTGAGAGCAAGCTGCGGGTTGGCCTGAAACATCTGGAGGTCCTGAGGATTGAAGGCGGCCAGCATTTTTTCCACATCGGCTACGGTGATGTCCTTGCCTGCGATGACGGCAACGACCTTGGCTGGATCGATCGCAGGGGCCTGGGCCCACAGGGGGATGGTGAGGGTCGCAGTGAGCAAGAAGCGTTTCAAATGCATGGTTTCTCCCAAGTTAACACGATGATGAAATTAGACGCGAACGGAGGGATTCGGTTTGGAGGCGTGCCCGGGCCACACACTGCCGTTCGTGGTTCGGTGCGAGATTGGCCACTCACTATCGTTGGTGGTCGGCGGAGAAAGACGTGCTCCCCGGGCATCGAACCGCGACGGTGAGGAAGCGGAGAAGTACTGGGGTATAGTAGCGGGAATGAAGCGAAGGCTGGCCATGGCGTGCGCCGCAATGCTGGCCGCGAGCGGCTGCCAGAACATGCCGGAGCCTTACGCGCCGCCGGTTCAGCGCCAGCAGCCGGAGAATTTCCTGCCGTATCGCATGCAGGCGATTGTCAACATGTCGGATGACGACGCCCGCACGCATTTCGTCCAGGACATCACCTCGCTCGAAACCAGCACGTGGCGATGGACGGGAAAGAGGCCTACGGTTCGGGTGAGGGCGCGGACCACGGAAAATCTTCGGTATACAATTGACTTCGCCATCGCGGAAGCGACCTTGCTGGCAACGGGTCCGGTGACGGTGACGTTTCTGGTGAACGACCGGGTGCTGGACCGGGCTCGCTACACCCGCGCGGGGAACCAGCATTTCGAAAAGGCGATTCCGCCAGACTGGGTGACCGCGGGACAGGATGTCACGGTGGGCGCCGAGATCGATAAGCTGTGGGCCCCTCCGCAAAAGGGTCCGAAGCTGGGGATGATCCTGGTGCGGATCGGGATCACACAATAATGCGGCAGGCACACTTATAATGCGGCAAGCCGGTGCGGCACTATTCGGCGCGGGATTCACCGTCGCAGCCTGTTATGCGGCGGGGTCGCTGGTGATCGAGCGGCTGCGGGTTGCTCTCGGGCGGGAGGAACGAATCCCGCTGGCCTTCGTGCTGGGGGCGGCCTGTCTGCACCTGGCGATCTTCGGGATTCTGGCGCTGCACATAGCCTACTGGCCGGTGCTGGCGGGCGTGCTGGCAATAACCATCGGGACGGCCGTGTGGACGGGAGCGTGGCGCGGCGTGCGCACGGACAGCAGCAAACCCGCGGCCCCGTTGAGCAGGCCGCTTCTTGTGGTGTTCGGATTGTGCGCAGGCGTGTTTTCGATCGTGTATTTCGTAAACGCGTGGGCGCCGGAAGTGAGTCCGGACGGAGGGGGCTATCATCTGGGACTGGTGGCGCGGGAGCTGCGCGTCCACGGATTCGAGCCGACACCCACCAACTTCTACTTCATGTTGAGCGCCGGCGTAGAGATGCTGTACGTGCCGGCCTTCGCCATCGGGCGGCATTCGGCGGCGGCACTGGTGCATTTTGCCTTCGCGCTGGCGCTGGTGCTGTCGATTCTGGCATACGGGCGGCGGATCGGGAAGCCCTGGGCAGGCGCCGCGGGGGCGCTGCTTGCTTTCGCCAGCCCGGTGGCGGGCATGGATGGATCCACGGCATACGTGGACGTGGCGACGGCGGCGATTGTGTTCGGAGCGTTCTATTGGACGGAAATCTGGGACGAGCAGAAAGGGATGCGTCTGCTGATCCCGGTGGGCCTGCTGGCGGGTTACGCGTACGCGGCCAAGTACACGGCGTTTACGATCGGAATTTACGCGCTGGGGTTCGTGGCGTGGCGCAGCAGGCGGCTGCGTCCGGTGCTACTGGTAGCCGGCTGCGCGCTGATCATGGCGGGGCCGTGGATGGCGCGGAACTGGATCTGGTATCAGAATCCCATCGCGCCGTTTGGAAATTGGATATTCCGGAATCCCTATATTCACGTCATCTTTGAGCACGACTACACGGCGTCCTTGCGCACCTACAACATGCCCAGCCTGTGGCCGCTGCCGATGGAGGTGACGGTGCGGGGAGGGTTCACGCAGGGCATCATCGGGCCGGCGTTCCTGATTCTGCCCGCGGCGTTGCTGGCGTTGCGGTATCGCGCCGGAAGACGCCTGCTGCTGGCCGGGGCGCTGGTGTTCTCGACCTACTTCGGAAATATCGGAACGCGGTTTTTGATTCCCTGCCTTCCGTTCTTTTCCCTGGCGATCGGGCTGGCATTGGGAGAATCGATACCGCTGCTGGGGGCGCTGATGGTATTCCATGCGGTGGCTTCCTGGCCGCCGGTGATGAATCGCTATGTAAATCCAAACTGCTGGAGGCTGGTGCGATTCCCCTACAAGGCAGCCTTGCGGATCACCCCGCCGGAGAAATTTCTGAGCGAGAACAGCTATGGATACGCGGGCGCGCGCCTGATTGAATCCAACGTGCCTCCGGGCGAGCCGGTATTGACCATGACCGGCGTGGCCGATGCCTACACCACCCACGAGATCCTGGTCAGCTTCGAATCCGCGGGAAACCAGGCCGTGGCCGATACGATGAATATGGGCTGGAACGCCGGTTTGCAGCCCAGCGCCCAGCGCGTGTTTCGATTCCCGGAACGGCGGGCCCGGCGGATGCGCGTGGTCCAGACGGCGCAGGCCGAGCATCCCGAACAGTGGAACGTGCATGAGCTGCGTTTCTACGATCGGGGAAAGGAACTGGCGCGGAATCTCTCCTGGCGGCTGCGCGCGTGGCCCAATCCATGGGAGGTGCAATTCGCTTTCGATAATTCCCTGGCGACACGCTGGCGATCCGGGGAGGTCGCGTTTCCGGGGATGTACCTGGACGCCGATTTCGGCGCCGAACAAATGGTGGATGAAGTCCGGCTGATCACGTCCCTGGAAGCCGGGATCCGGGTGCAGTTGGAATCCATGAATCCGGCGAATGTCTGGGAGCTGGTCTCCGACAAGCCCAGGCTGGAGTCCGCGGCTGTTCCAGCCGGGATCCGGCTGATGGCGACGTCTGAAATGCGCGCGCGGGGGATTCGCAATCTGCTGATGTACGACGCGAATTATGGGGCGGAGGATTTCGCCAAGGATCCGGAGGCCTGGGGGCTCAAGCTGATCGCGCGGGGAGAAGACACGCGGCTGTATCGGACGATCTGGTAATGCGGCTCTATCTGGGCATCGACGGAGGACAATCCAGCACCACGGCGCTGATCGGGGATGAGAGCGGGAGCGTGCTGGGCCGGGGACGCGCGGGGCCGTGCAATCATGCGGCGTCGGGGGAAGGCCGGCGAAAATTCGTCGCGGCGGTGACCGACAGCGTGCACGATGCCGCGCTATCGGCGGAC
>DATIRX010000619.1:0-8040 GCA_035469225.1 Bryobacteraceae bacterium | reverse complement strand
GTAGTGGATGGAGGTTCGTGGCAGACCAGCTTCTTCTTCGTGAACTTGGAGAGCCACCCCACAACCTTCCAGGTGCTCTTCTTCGACGATTTCGGCAACGACTTGTTCCTTCCGGTGGTAGGCCTGGGTCTGGTCCGGCAGGTGAGCGTCACCTTGGATACCGCGGGTAGCATCGAATTCGAGACCACCGGAACGGCCAACAATTTGAAGCAAGGCTGGGCCCTGCTATCCCAGACGACCAGCGACACAGTCGGCGGCATGGCAGTGTTTAAGCAGCACGTTTTCGGCAGGCCGGACCAGGAAGCCGTTGTCCCTATCGTGAGCCAGTTCGACAGTCACTTTGTGCTGTTGTTCGATAACACCGCCTTCATCACCGGAATCGCCATTTCGAATCCCACCTTAAATTCCGTGGACATCCCGGTGAATATCCGAAACCAGGCTGGTCAGATCATCGACCGGCGGACCATTAGCCTGGGACCGTACGGCCACAGCGCCTTCTCGCTTCCGGACACTTGGTTTTCCACAGTCGGCAGACGCGGCGCGATCGAGTTTCAAACGTCCGGCTTCGGCGTGGGTGCCCTGGGATTGCGTTTCAACGGATCGGCCTTTACTTCGTTTAACGTGCTTGAGAATATTAACTGGCGCTAGTTCCGCTGCGCAAGGAGTTGACCATGAAGCGTATTTCCAGCTTGGGGATCCTGGCGATCACCTTAGGTTTGTTGAGTCTGCCCTCCCCGCTGTTTGCGCAGCTGGACTATCGCGGAGGACCGCTCAACGCTCGCCAGCGCGGCTACCAGCAAGGGTACAAGGATGGGTACGACGCAGGCCGGGTTTCCAACCTCAGCAATCGCGAGCAGGACGTTCGCAACCAAAGACTGAAGGCGCAAGGCAACGGTTATCAACCGTCCTTTGGTTCGGAGGCCGAGTACAGCCAGGGTTACCGCGAAGGCTTCGACGAGGGGTCCAAGGACGTCAGCAATGGTGTCCGATCTCGACTGGACGAGCTCTTTCGCGCACCGGCACCGCCACCCATTCCCGACTCGTCCCGGCAGGACCTTTCCGCACGCGATCACGGGTACCAGCACGGGTACAAGGATGGGTACGAATCGGGCCGCGTCTCCAACCTCAGCAATCGTGAACAGGACCTTCGCAACCAGCGGCTGAAAGCGCAGGGGAACGGGTACCAACCGTCCTTTGGCTCAGAGGCCGAATATAGCCAAGGATACCGGGAGGGCTTCGATGACGGGTCCCGGGATGTCAGTAACGGCGTCCGGTCGCGATTAGAGGAGCTCTTTCGCTCGCCGGAGCCGGTGTACCGCGACAACCGCTGGTCCCTCGAACACCTTGCGGCAGACATTGGCTATCGCGATGGTGTGAGTGCCGGCATTCTGGACCGCATCCAGCGTCGGCGATACCAGCCGCGTCAGCGCCCGGCGTGGAAAAACGGGGTTCACGGTTATGATCCCGCGCTCGGCTCTCGCACGGCGTATCGGGCGGCCTACCGAATCGCCTTTGAAGACGGCTATCAGGATGGGTTTGGCGCAAATCGCTGAACCACCCCCAAGTTCCCTGCTCCTCAAAAGCCCCGCCGGCTGGAAGTGCTTGACTTTTCTAGTCTCACTTGAATAACCTAACGATTCGACTAGGGCCGCTCCTCGGCCGCTCTGTTTATGGCGGAACACGACCGCGTGGCGGCGCAAACCGTCGAGGAACTGCTCGAATCCACTCTGGAAAGCGTGGATCAGGCGGAAGAAATTGTCTTGCGGCTGGCCACCGCGATGGGCTTTGACGAAGATGATTTGCACAGGATCGGGATCGCTGTAAGGGAATGCATGGTCAACGCGGTGGTGCATGGGAACCGCTATCACTCGCGGAAGAAAGTTCACTTGAACGTTGCGCGCACCCCGGACCGGCTGGAGATCCTGATCGGCGACGAAGGCGGAAGTTTCGACGTGTCGAAATTGCCCGATCCGCTGGCCGAGGAGAATCTGCTGCGGCAGTCCGGCCGAGGGCTGCTGATGATGCGGGCGTTTATGGACGAGTTTCAGGTGCGCCAGCGGCAGCCGCTGGGCACCGAAGTCAGAATGGTGAAGAATCTGGCCAAGGCCGGGCAGTGATCCGGGTGATACCTGAGTGCTAAAAGGAGGCATGACGTGAGTGTGAAATTAACCACCCGACAAGTGGGTGACGTGACTGTAGTGGATGCCGTAGGACGCATCACGCTGGGCGATGGCGCCAGCACGTTCCGGGATACGATTCGGGATTTGGCCGCCGGCGGCAAGAAGAAGCTCTTGCTGAACCTGGCCGAGGTGTCCTATATCGATAGCTCGGGCATTGGGGAAATGGTCTCCGGATTTACCACGGTGACCAATCAGGGCGGGCAGGTGAAACTGCTCAACCTGACCAAGCGCGTGAAGGATCTCCTGCAGATCACCAAGTTATATACCGTGTTTGAGGTTTTCGAGGATGAGGCGGCCGCGGTCCGGAGCTATTCCTAAGCCGGGACACCGTCAAATCGTCCGTCACAGCAAGAAACGTCGAGAATTACTGCGACGCCGGCTCACTGCTTATTGAGATATGGAGTGAGATGTTCCGGAGCGTGGTTGCCAAGGAACATTTTTATGGTCCCCATCCGCGAACGCAAGACATATTCGGTGTTGCTGGCCGACGATCTCACCCTCGTGCGGGAGGGGCTCGCCGCTCTATGCGCCACCCACTCCCAATTCAAGGTTGTGGGGCAATGTTCGGAAGGCGTCGCGGCACTGCGCCTGATCCTGGGCCAAAAGCCGGATCTGGCGGTGCTGGACCTGAATCTGCCCGACCTGTTCACCATGGAGATCGTGCGGCGGGCCCGGGAAGCAAACGTCCCCACGAAGATCGTGGTCCTGTCCATGCGCCGGGACCGCAAAACCGTGGTGGAGGCTCTGCGCTGCGGGGTGAGCGGGTTTCTGCTGAAATCGGCTCCTTCGAGCGAACTGCTGGAGGCCTTCGAACAGGTCCTTTATGGCAGCATCTACGTGTCCCCCCAGTTGGAGCTGGATAAAATCTTCGGCACCAACCATAAAGCCTCGCCTGAGGATCCGCTGGACCTGCTGAGCGCCCGCGAGTATCAGGTGTTCTCGCTCCTGGTGGAAGGCGTGCGGGCCAAGGAAATCGCGGCCCGGCTGGAATTGAGCCCCAAGACCATCGACACCTATCGCGCCAGCCTCATGCGGAAGCTGGACATCCACGATGTGGCCGGCCTGGTGAAGTTCGCCATCCACCGCGATCTCACCTCCATCTGATCGAACCTCCTCTTAGGAACCTGATACACTGGGTTTTCCCAGGAACGGACATGCAATGGATCGTCATACCCGCAAAGAACTGAAAACCGACAAGTTTGCCCAGGGCGTCGGTTCTGGCTTTGAATTCGTCGCGCACCATCGCGGCCAGATGATGCGCTGGAGCCTGATCGGCCTGGCAGTCGTGGCGGTGATCGCCGGCGCGTGGCTTTACCGCAGCCATCAGGCTACCGCGCGGGCAGAGCTGCTCACCAAGGCCATGCAGATCGACGAAGCCACCATCGGTCCGCCCCAGCCGCCCCGCTTGACCTTCCCGACCTTCGAGGAGAAGGAAAAAGCCCGCATCGCTGCGTTTACCAAGGTGGCGACCACCTACCCGGGAAGCCAGGAGGGCGCCATCGCTCAGCTCGCTGTCGCCGCCGCGCAAGGCGACGAAGGCAAAATCGATGACGCCGTCAAGACGTTCCAGGCAGTCAGTGACAGTGCCCCGGCCCCCTACGCCTCGGTGGCCCAGCTTTCCATGGCCCAGATCTATGCGTCCCAGGGAAAGACCGCCGATGCCGAAAAGCTGCTTCGGAAGTTGATCGATAAACCCACCGTCTTCGTTTCTAAAGAACAAGCCACGCTGGAGCTTGCGCAACTTCTGGCCAAGAGCAATCCGGCCGAAGCCCGCAAGCTGCTCGCGCCGCTCAGCGCCAGCCCGCGCTCGGCGGTGAGCCGGGCCGCGGTTGCCGTACTGGGCAGCATCCAGTCCGCTCCCGCCCGGGCTGAGTCCAACTGACCTTGCCGGCCGGCGCGCAGAAAAAATGCTTGCGGAAAGTGTGCTTGCGCGGCTCCGGTTTCCCGTGGAAGGCTCACTGGGCCGGCGCTATCCGGAGCCGGCTCATCCTTATCGCAATGAATTTCGCCGTGACCGCGACCGGGTAGTCCACGCGCGCGCATTTCGAAGGCTTGAGAATAAAACCCAGGTCTTCACCCCCGGCCTTTCCGACCATTTCCGCAACCGTCTCACGCATACCATCGAAGTCTCGCAAATCGCCCGCACCGTGTCCTCGGTGCTGGGCCTGAACCACGATCTGACCGAGGCGCTGGCGCTGGCGCACGATATCGGCCATCCTCCCTTCGGGCATTCCGGAGAAGCCGAGCTGGATTCGATGATGCGGCCATTCGGAGAGCGCTTCGAACACAATGTGCACGCCTTGCGGATCGTCGAGTCCTTCGAGAACCCCTATCCCCGGTTTCCCGGCCTGAATCTTACCTTCGAGGTGCGCGAGGGCATCGTGAAGCATTCTCGCGATTTCGCACCCGGTGAAATTCCGGAGCTGGACGAGTATCTCCCCGGCTCGCGGCCGCCGCTGGAGGCGCAGCTGATCGATTTGTGCGATGAGATCGCCTACAACACCGCGGATCTGGATGACGCCTATGGTGCGGGAATGATTGTCGTGGAAGAAGCGTGCTCGGCCGTGGCCCTCTTCGCCGAGCTCTATGAAACCACCGAATTTCAATTCCCAGGGATCAACGAGCGCGTTCGCGTGAAGGAGATTGTGCGGGGCCTGATCGATGCGCTGGTCTCCGGCCTGATGACGGGCACCGTGGCGGCGTGCGCCGGCCTAACCGATGTCGATGCCGTCCGGCTGCATCCGGAAAGGGTGGCGCGCTTCACGCCGGAAGCCGCCGAAGCCAGCGCGCAGCTCAAGCGATTCCTGCGCCAGAGCGTGTACGAGTCTCCCGAGCTGGTTCGCGCGCGCAGCGATTCCGTGGGGATGATCGCGGGCCTGTTCGCGTTCCTGCTGAAAAATCCCGACCGGATGCCGGCCGGCTACCTTGAAGAATCGGCCGGACAGCCGCTCCACCGCCAGGTCTGCGATTACATCGCGGGCATGACGGACGGATTCTTTCTGCGCACCGCCGCCCAACTGGGCATTTCCTAACCCCGGTGTGGATCGTGCTTAGACTGCCCCAACACAGGTTGCGGGCTGGATTCCTTTTTGAACCGTCCATGTGCCCGATTCGCCGCAACAGTGTTTCGGGATAGCTTCCGAGTGGCCGATACGGGAGTTGGGCCACTTGCGCTACCCTACGTCCCAGGGGAAAACCTTATGCCGGCGCTGCTTTCCCCAGTACGCTGCGTGCGTAGTCATTGACGTTGGATAGTTTGATCCCGAACGTATCAACGACTGGCGCCACGTTCATTGCGTCGCCATGCAGGTATCCAAGCATCAACGCCGCAAAGCTCTTCTGTAGCGAATCCGTGGCTGCCTCAAATTGCGAGAGCAGCGCCGGTTCATAGACATGTTCCAGCCGGAAGGGCCTGCCGCCGATTCTCTCGAAGCGGGCCACCACTTCAAGTGGGCTGAGCGCTTCCGGTCCGCCAAACTCGATTGTTTTCCGCCATGCCGCCGGATGTCGAAGCGCGACCGCGCATATCTCGGCGACGTCGCGGAAAGAGACCCAACTAATTGGGCTCGTTCCCGGTCCGTAGATGCGGGCCGCGGCGTTCGCATAATCGAATCCCAAGGCCGGGCTCAGCCACACTTCCATAAACCAACTCGCCTGAATGACGGTAAAGTTCAGACGCGTGACGGCCTTCTCGACCTGCGCCTTCGCATCGCCGAGCGGGAAAGATACGCCTGGCGTCCTGCGAAACGAAACGAACAGGAAGCGCCCCACGTTGGCGTCCTTCGCTGCGTTCACAAGGTTCAATTGTCCGGCTCCGTCAACTGATTCGATAGAATCCCCGGACTGCCTGCTTAACGTCGAGGACGCAGTCGAGATCACTGCGTCAACGCCGCGGCAGGCAGCAGCGACCGACTGGGGGTCTTTTAGGTCGCCAACACACAATTCGACGCCCGATGATCGCAGGGCTTCAACCTTCTCCTTCGAACTCGTCGCCCGAATCAGCGCTCTTACCGGTTCGCCTCGCCTCATCAGCCTGTGGCAAACCTCGCTTCCAACCAGGCCGGTAGCACCGGCAACCAGGATCATCTGCTTCCTCCTGAAGAACGATCTTACACCCACCCCATACTGCCTAAGGTCACGAATACTCGCGCAGTGTAGAGCGCATCCTTGGTTCCACCTGGATGACGGCGCATCCGGAATCTTATCTGGGTTTTCAAGCGCCGTCCGGAAGTCCGGTTCTGACCTGAAAACACCGTCAAATTGCCCGTCCCTGTAGTTTCAAGGACTTCCTGGGTTCGTTTTGTCGCTGAAGTCTTTCGGGCCGGTTGTACAACTTTTGCCGATTTCCCGCGTTTATTGGTAGTAGAGACTCCCCATGAAGAAGTACGCAGTTGCGTTCATTTTGGCCGGAGTGGCCATCCTAGCGGCCTATGCTCCGGATTACAGCCAGTTTAATCAGCCCCTCACGAAAGATCAGGAAATTCTGCACGCCCTCAACCGGCTTACGTTCGGCCCGCGCCCCGGCGACGTCGAGGCGGTCCGGGAAATGGGCCTCAAGAAATGGATCGACCAGCAGCTGCACCCGGAAAAGATCGACGAGAATCCGGAAGTGGCGGAGCGTCTGAAGCCGCTCGAATCGTTGCACATGAGCGCGGCGGAGATCGCCACCAACTATCCGCCGCCCGGAGTGGTCCAAGCCATGATCAATGGGCTTGTTCCGCTACCGGCAGATCCGGAAGCCCGCCAGAGACTGGAACTTCAGAGCAAGCGGTTGCAGGCCAAGCAGGGCAAGGGCGGCGATCCTCCGCAACCAGCGATGCGGCAACAGGTGCTTGCCGCCACGGACCCGGTCGAGCGCCGCAAGCTGATCGCCGGCAACACGCCGCAGCAGGTGCTGCCCTACGATCTGAACGAAGCCAAGCTGTACCGCGCCATTTACAGCAACCGTCAGATGGAAGAGCAGATGGTCGATTTCTGGTTCAACCATTTCAACGTGTACATGGACAAAGGCGCGGACCGCATCCTTACGTCCGGTTATGAGCGCGACGCGATTCGTCCGCATGTGTTTGGCAAGTTCCGCGATCTCCTGCAGGCTACCGCCGAAAGCCCCGCCATGCTGTTCTATCTCGATAACTGGCAGAGCGTTTCGCCCGATAGCGCCCAGCAGAGACAGTTCCTCAAGCAGAAAGCCAAGCAGTCCCGCGGGCTGAACGAAAATTACGCGCGTGAGCTGATGGAACTGCACACCCTGGGAGTCGACGGCGGCTATACGCAGCAGGACATTATAGAGGTCGCGCGCTGCTTCACCGGGTGGACCATCAGCCAGCCGAATCGCGGCGGCGAGTTTATCTACAACGACCGCGTGCACGACAAAGGCGAAAAAACCGTGCTGGGGCTGGTGATTCCCGCCGGGGGCGGCCGGGAAGATGCGGAAAAAGTGCTCGATATTCTGGCCCGGCATCCTTCCACGGCGCGATTCATTTCCACCAAGCTGGCCAAGAAGTTCGTGGCGGACGATCCGCCGCCGGCGTTGATCGACCGCATGGCCAGGACCTTCCGCGATTCCGATGGAGACATCCGCGCGGTGCTGTCGGCCATGCTGGAATCCAAGGAATTCTTCTCCGAGGGTGCCTTTCGTTCCAAGGTCAAGACGCCTCTGGAGCTGGTGGTCAGCGCGGTGCGCGCCACCGGAGCCGAGGTGAGTTTCACGATCCCGCTGGCCACCCAGATCGCACAACTGGGGCAGCCCCTCTATCGCAAGATCGAGCCGACCGGATATTCCAGCGCGAATGCCGAATGGGTTAATTCCGCGGCGCTGCTGGCCCGCATGAATTTCGCGCTGGCGCTGGCCGGTAATCGC
>DATIRX010000618.1:0-4278 GCA_035469225.1 Bryobacteraceae bacterium | reverse complement strand
TCTTCTTTCGTCACCAGCTTGATGACGTCGGCCAGCGGCTGAAGCAGGCCATGCGGTCCTACGCGGCGGGGTCCGACGCGCAACTGGACGTGAGCGATGACTTTGCGCTCGATCCATTGCAGGTAGGCGAGCACGTGCATGAAAATGCCCACCACGATCGCGGTCTTGATCAGGCTGAGGAGGTAGAAGTTCAAGACTGGCCCCCGGCCCCTGGCCCCTGGCCCCTATATAAGCCCCCTGGCGATTCGATCACGGCGTTGAGAATTTTCGAATACCGCGACATCGATCCGGAGGTAAACAAGGTATCCCCGGCGGATTGGATGCTGCCGGGAAGCGCCGCCACACGGCCATTCAGAGGCATGGTGGGAGCGGCTCCGCCCGTCGAGACGACCGGCAGGGGCACGTTGTATCCATGCACCGTCTTGCGGATTTCGTCGAACATCTTATCCGGCAGCCAGATTCCCAAGTTCAGCTTCATCTCCTTGGCAATGGAACCCATGATCTCCAGGTCGGACTTGGTGCCCATCACTTTCACGGCTTGCTTGAGCTTCTGCACTTCGCCACAGACATTGGTCACGGTTCCGTTTTTCTCATACGCCGAGGCTGCCGGCAGTACGATATGCGCCCGCTGGGCGGTCTCCGTCATGAAAAGGTCCTGCACCACGACGAAGGCGTTCGGCGACGCCGATGTCGCGTTCTTCAGCGGATTTGCGCCGACCACCCACAGGAGATCCAGATCTTGCGCGGCCAGCATCTGCTGAACGCTCATGCCGCCATCGCGGGGCAGGACTCCCATATCGAACGCGCCCCGCGAGTTCGAATAATCCACCAGGCAAACGTACTTCACCGGGATCCCGAGCGAATCGCCGAAGGCCACCAGTTTGCGGACGGCGTCGCCCTGGATGCCGTCGCCGAAAACGATCACCAGGCTTCCCTCGGTCTTGAGCTTGTCCTTTAACGACTCGACGCCCGCCAGTTCCCCGCCCGCGGGCACGCGAACGCTCGCCACGGCCTGGTTGTCTTCCCGAACCGGACCGGACGTAACCGTATAGATGTGCGCGTTGTGATGCCGCACGTTGGCGCGGGCCTGATAAGCCAGAAACGGATGCTGCTGCGAGAGATCCGAACCTACCACCAGAACCGCTTTTGCGGTGTACAGATCGTTGGTGGTCGCCAGCGCGTCATTCTTGCCCGAGAGAGCATCGAAAAACGTCCCCAGGTCGCCGGTGCGATGGTGATCGATATTCTTGGTTCCCAGGCCCTGCCGCGCGAACTTCTGCAGGAAATAATTCTCTTCGTTGGTGGTGTGATTCGATCCGATGACGCCGGCCTTGCCGCCGCGCGCGTGCACTTCGGTGAACTTCGCTGCGATCGTTTCGAACGCCTTGGACCAGGAGATGGGCTCAAACGTTTCGCCCACGCGCAGCATCGGAGACTGCAACCGCTCGGGATGCTCCACGAAATCGAACCCGTAGCGGCCCTTGATGCACAGGAATTCGCCGTTGATCCCGCTGGAATCGCGATTATTCCCGCGCATAATCTTGTCGTCGCGCACGCCCAGCGTGGTGCGGCATCCGTCGCCGCAATGCGTGCAGATGGTCCCGACGTGGTTCATCTCCCAGGGCCGCGTCTGATAGCGGTAGATGCCGCTGGTGAGCGCGCCCACGGGGCAAATGTCGATGCACGCGCCGCATTCGTCGCATTCCAGATAATCGTGGCGATTGGGAACGATTTCCGAAATCACGCCGCGATTGGCGACGCCCAGAGCGCCCACGCCCATGCCTTCATTGCAAACGCGCACGCAGCGATAGCACAGAATGCAGCGCGGAGCGTCGAAGTAGACTACCGGCGACCACTGCTGCTCGTCCACGTGCACCTTGCGCTCGGTGTAGCGGCTCTCGCCCGCGCCGTAGCGGAAGACCATGTCCTGCAATTCGCACTCGCCGCCCTTGTCGCACACCGGGCAATCCAGGGGATGGTTGGTGAGCAGGAACTCCAGCGTCCCTTTACGCGCCGCGCGGACAACCTCCGATTCGGTGTGCACCACCATGCCTTCCGCGACCGGCAAGGTGCAGCCCACCTGAAGCTTCGGAGTTTTTTCGACTTCCACCAGGCACATGCGGCAGGCAGCCTGCAGCGTCAGTCCTTCGTAATAGCAGAAGGCCGGGATTTCGATCCCGTTCTGACGGGCCACTTCAATCAGCAGCGCGCCTTTTTCGGCCTGGATCGCCGACCCGTTAATGGTCAGATTTACAAGTTCCGGCATGATTTGCTAGACCGCCGCCATTTCCCGTGCAAGCCGTTTTTCGAAATCGTCCGCGAATTTCTCTACGATGGAGATGGTCGGCATGGCCGCTGCATCGCCCAGCGCACAAAAGGTCCGGCCCAGCATATTCTTCGAGAGCTCTCCGAGCAGCCCCACGTCTTCGTGCCGCCCGCCGCCGTCATCGAATCGCTGCAGGATCTTGCGCAGCCACGTGGTTCCCTCGCGGCACGGGATGCACCATCCGCAGCTTTCGTGCGCATAGAATCGCATGATGCGCAGAGCCACTTTCACCATGTCCGTGGTCTCGTCCATCACCACCATGCCGCCCGACCCCAGCATGCTGCCGATCTTGGCCAGGGAATCGTAGTCCATGGGGATATCGCACTCATCGGCCTTGAGAATCGGGCAGGACGATCCGCCGGGAATCACGGCCTTGAGTTTCCTGCCGCCCGGAATTCCCCCGGCGATCTCTTCGATGAACTTCCGCATGGGATAACCCAGCGGGACTTCGTATACACCGGGTTTGTTCACGTGTCCGGATACGCAGAGCAATCGCGTGCCGCCATTCTTGGGCGTTCCGAGCGCCGCGAACGCCGCGCCGCCATCGCGGATAATGGCCGGAATCGCACTGAAGGTTTCGACATTATTCAGCAGCGTCGGACTGGCCCACGCGCCGGCCACCGCCGGAAAAGGCGGCTTCATGCGGGGAATCCCGCGCTTGCCTTCTAAAGAATCGAGCAGCGCGGTCTCTTCACCGCATTCATACGCGCCCGCACCTGAGTGCGTGTACAAATCGAAATCGAAACCGGTGCCTAAAATATTCTTCCCAAGGTAGCCTTGCGCATACGCTTCCGCGATGGCCCGGTCCATGTGGTCGATCAGGTAGCGATACTCGCCGCGAATGTAAACGTAGCCTTTGTGCGAATCCATCGCCAGGCCGGCGATCAGGATGCCTTCGATCAGCTGATGGGGATCGTATTCCATCAGCAGCCGGTCTTTGCACGTCCCCGGCTCGCTTTCGTCGGCGTTGACGACGATGTATTTGGGCTTGGGCGAGCTGCGCGGAACAAAACTCCATTTGAGGCCGGTGGGGAATCCCGCGCCGCCGCGGCCGCGCAAAGCAGACGTTTTGACTTCCTCGATGATCTGCTCGGGCGTCATCTCGCGCGCCTGGCGGAACGCTTTGTAGCCGTCGTTGGCCAGATAGACGGCCAGCGTCTCGGAATTATCCAGTCCGAAGCGTTTGCTCAGGACCCTGGTCTCCAGAGGACTCGGTTCGTTATAGAGCTTTTTCGGCATCCTTGAATCAGTGAGCCTTCCTGAGACCGTCGATCAACTGGTCCAGCTTCTCGGGCGTGATGTGATGATAAAAGTCGTAATTGATCTCGACGGCCGGCGCCCACGAGCAGGCCCCCATGCACTCCACTTCTTCGAGTGAGAATTGCCCGTCCGCGGTCACTTCTTTATGCCCGATGCCGAGCTTTTTCGAAGCGTGCTGGTACAGTTCCATGCCGCCCACCAGCAGGCAGCTGATGTTGGTGCAGACCTGGACGTGATGCTTCCCCATGGGTTTGCGGTGGAGCATGGAGTAGTAGCCGACGACTTCGTCCACTTGCAGCGGCGTGACCTGGCAGCGCCGGGCCACTTCGTCGATCAGCTCGGGGGTCACTGCGCCGACCTCGTCCTGCGCGTAAATCAGCATGGGCACCACGGCCGAGCGCTTGCGGCCTTCCGGATAGGCCTGGAGCATTTTGGCGAATCGTTCTTCGAGCTGGGGAGAGAAAGTCATATCGTCCGGATTCCCCCGCCCTTACGGGCGCGGCTGAAACCCGCTGTCGAAGCCCCGAGTGTATGCGCGGGGGTCAAGGCGATCATCGGTCCGTATCTCCGAGCACGAAATCCATACTTCCCAGCGCGGCGATCGAATCGGCGATCAGTGTGTTCTCCAGCATCTTAGGTAAACCTTGGAGGTTACCAAAGCTGGGGGTGCGCATGTGGACGCGATAGGGTTT